>NZ_JAAGPC010000050.1:0-49958 GCF_017104595.1 Burkholderia sp. Tr-20390
CGCACGGGTCGGGCTCGACGTCGACCTGGCCGCACCGCTCGCCTCGCTGTCGCTGGCCGACCAGCAGCGCGTGACCCTGGCGCGTGCGCTGGCCGGGCAGCCATCGTTGCTGATTCTCGACGAGCCGACTGCCAGCCTGTCGGCGGCGGAGGCCGAGCGGCTGTTCGTGCTGGTGGACGCGTTGCGCCGCGACGGCGTTGCCATCCTGCTGGTGTCGCATCGGCTCGGCGATTTGCGCCGCATCGCCGATCGCGCGGCGATCGTTCGCGACGGGCGGATCGTCGCCGACCTGGCCGCGCCGATCGATTTCGACGCGGCGGTGGAAACGATGATCGGCCGGCCGTTGCCGCGTACGCGTGCATCGGTGCCGGAGCGTGCCGGGCTGGCCGGAGCCGGGGCAGGCCAAGGCTTCAGCGTGCGGCAGATGCGGCTGACGCCGACCAGTACACCGTTCGACCTCGATGTCCGGCGTGGCGAGATCGTCGCGATCGCGGGCCCTGTCGGCGGCGGCAAGTCGCGCTTCGCGCGGACGATCTTCGGCGCGGTGCGGGCGGCGGCCGGCGAGATGACGCTCGACGGCCGGACATGGCGGCCACGTTCGCCGGCTGACGCGATTCGCGCCGGCGTATTCCTGGCCGGCGAGGACCGCTGGCGCACGTCGCTGTTTCCCGACAGCGTTCCGTTCGCGTCGATCGCGGGCACGATCGGCTTTCCGTTCCTGTCGCGCTGGTTCGCGAACGGCACGGTGCGCCGAACGCGCGAACGCACGGCGGCCGCGACGGCGATCGCACGGTTCGGCATTCGCTGCGACGGGCCCGACGATCGCGTCGCGCACCTGTCCGGCGGCAACCAGCAGAAGGTCGTGCTCGCGCGCTGGCATGCCGAGCCGGCGCGGCTGTTGCTGCTCGACGAGCCGTTCCAGGGCATCGATGCGGGCGCGCGCGCCGATATCGTCGATACGCTGCGGCGTCATGCGCATGAGCGCACGACGATCGTGTTCGTCAGCGATCTCGAGGAAGCGGCCGAGATCGCCGATCGTATCGTGCGATTCGACCGCGCGACGCTTGATTGCGTGCCTCCCACTTCTTCCATCGTGCGTGCCTGCTCATGAAACCCGTGACTTCTTCCGCTGTCCGCCATGCCGCATCCGCCGAACGGTCGTCGCGCCCCGGGCCGGCGCGCATCCGCGATGTGCTTGAACGGACGGGCATCCTGCTCGTGCTGGGCGTCCTCGTGGTCGTGTTCGCGCTCAGGGAGCCGGCGTTCCTGAACGTCGACAATCTGTTCAGCATCCTGCAGGCGGTGTCGATCGTCGCGTTGCTCGGCATCGGCGTGACGGTCACGCTCGCGGCCGGCGGCTTCGACCTGTCGGTCGGCAGCGTGGCCGCGACCGCGCAAATGGCCGCGAGCTACGTGCTGGTCGTCTGGCACGGCAGCGCATGGGCGGCCGTGCTCGCCTGCGTCGTGCTTGGCGTGGCCGCCGGCTTGTTCAACGGCTTGCTGATTACGCGGCTGCGCGTGCCCGACCAGCTCGCGACGCTCGGCACGCTGTTCCTGCTGGCCGGCCTGCAGTTGATCCCGACCGGCGGCCGTTCGCTCGCGACCGGTTCCGTGCTGCCCGACGGCACGGACGCGACGGGCGTGTTCCCCGATGCGTTTCTCGCGCTCGGCCGGTTGCGCGTGTTCGACGTCGTACCGTTGCCGGTGCTGCTGCTCGCGGCTGTGACGGTGCTGGCCTGCGTGACGATGGAGGCGACCCGCTGGGGCCGCGTGATCTACGCGATCGGCGGCAACGAAACGGCCGCGCGGCTGGCCGGCGCGCCGGCCGCGCGCTACCGCGTCGCCGCGTATGTCGTGTCGGGTGCGATCGCGTCGCTGGGCGGCGTGCTGATCGCCGCGCGGGTCGGCCGCGGCGACGTGAGCGCGGGCCACTCGCTGCTGCTCGATGCGGTGGCGGCCGCGCTGATCGGTTACGCGGTGTGGGGCGCGAAGCGGCCCAACGTATTCGGCACGGTCGTCGGGGCGGTGTTCGTCGGCGTGCTGCTCAACGGGCTCACGATGCTGAACGCACCCTACTACATGCAGGATTTCATCAAGGGCGTACTGCTCGTGCTGGCCCTTGCATTTACGTTCGGCATCGGTCGCCGTACGGATGCCCGGGCGTGATGCGTGAGCTCGACGAGACCAGGCTCGGGCATCCACGGTTCGGAGAATTTTCAGGCAGGACGGTTTGTTATCCAAAATAATATCCATTGCTGAATCAGTCGGTTTGAATTCGCGCGGCGCGCTGATAGATTGAGCCGATATCGTCCTATATGGAGACAGACACGCCATGCGCTCGTTGCTTCGCCGGAAGTCGCGTATCGAACTGAAACTCGGTGCACTCGTGCTGGGCACTGCGCTCGTGTTCGGTGTGCCCACGGCCCACGCCGGTCCGCTCAAGGGGGCGCCTGCGCCGTTCGACAAGGGCGGCGTGAAGATCGCGCTCGTCAACTACCTGTCGACCGGCGATTTCTTCCAGGCCTACGAAGCCGGCGCGCAGAAGCAGGCGCGGGCGCTCGGCGTCGATCTGCGCATCTACGAAGGCCGGCAGGACGCGGCCGAGCAGCGTGAGCAGATTCAGCAGGCGATCAGCATCGGCGTGTCTGCGATCATCGTCAATCACGGCTTGCCGGAATCGCTGAAGGACGTCGTTCAGCGCGCGCTGGACAAAGGCATCAAGGTCGTCGCGTTCGACGTCGATCTCGCCAATCCGAAGGTGCCGCAGATCGAGCAGAACGATCGCGACCTGGCGAACCTGCTGCTGAATCAGGCGGTGAAGGACAACGGCGACACGTTCGCGGCAGGGTACGTGTACGTGGCCGGATTCGCGCCGCTCGACCGGCGCGATGCCGCGTGGCGCGATTTCAAGCGTGCGCACCCGAAGGTGCAGGAAAAGGCGCGCTGGGGCACCGTCGACAATCCGATCGCGCAATCGGTCGCGAACCAGGCGGCGGCCGTGTATCGTGCGAATCCCGACATTCGCGTCGTGTTCGCGCCGTACGACGAGTTCGCGCGCGGCGCAAAGCTCGCGGCGGACGAGGCCCGGCTCTCGTCGAAACTCCGCATCTACAGCGCGGACGTGTCGACGGCCGACATCGAGGCCATCCGCGCGCCGAACAGCGCGTGGGTCGCGACGGCCGCGACCAATCCGGCGGTCGTCGGCGCGGTCTCGGTGCGGGCCGCCGCGCTGCTGGTCGCAGGGCAGGACCCGGGCGCGCGCATCGCGGTGAAGCCGACGCTGATCACGCGTGACGATCTCGTGAAGAACGACATTCATACCGTGGCCGAACTCGCCGCGAAGTTTCCGGCGTTCCGCGCGAGCGACGCGGCGACTGCCGCATGGATTCCGGCAGTCGACTGAGCGCCTCGGCACGTAGCGCGCGACGATCACATTCTCGAGACGCGGACGCTGAAGGTGACCGCGCACGCGCCCGGTCGCAGCGGCGTGCGCGAGATCCGGATACGCGTGCGGTATTCGCCGTCGTGACCGCGGTACTCGTCTGGGGCATCGTGCGCGTGCGGCGCATCAGGTGATGCGCCGGCCACGTGTCGCGTGGCCGCTCGAGTGCGGTTATCCTGCGCGTTCGTCTATTTCATCGAGAAATCAAGAACGTCTTCGATTCGCTCTTCGGGATGGGGTAGCGCGACGGAGCCGTCCCGTCGCCCACTCAATCGCCCGATGGCCCCGGCCGGCTGAAGCGTTGCTCGACCACCTCGGTTCCCCAATGCGTGCCCGCGGATTCGCTGGTCAACGCAAAGCCGAACGACTCGTACAGATGGCGCGCCGAGTCCAGCCCCTTGAACGTCCACAGGTAGGTTTCGCGAAACCGCTGCGCGTCGACGAAGCGCATGGCTTCCGTCATGAGCCGGCGCCCGATGCCCGACCCGCGCAGCGCGTCGTTCACGATGAACCAGCGCAGGTGCGCGATGCCGGTTGCCGGGTCGCCGTCGATCGCGAGCGACGCGAGTGTCCGCCCGTCTTCCTGGCATAGCCAAAGCGCCTTGCCGTCGGCCGGCAGCACACCGGCGAACTCGGCCAGCTCGGTCGCCACCCGCTTTTCGAAAAAGGCGCCGAAGCCCCAGTGTTCCGCATAAAAACGCGCGTGAAGGCCCGCGATATCGCCGATGCAGCCCGGTTGGTAACCTTCTCGGATCGCGGGCGCGTCGAGTGCCGCGACGGGCGCTTTCGCGGCGTTGTCCTGCGCGAGCGCATCGGCATACAGCGCGAGCGAGCGCAGCAGCGCCTGCTGGTCGGCGGGCACCATGCGGCGCAGCGCATTCGACACCTGGTCCGTCGCGAACGTGTCGATTCTCTTCTGAAGTTTTTTCCCTTCGGCGGTCAGGTACAGCTCGATCGCGCGCGCATCGTCGCTCGACACGCGCCGCTCGACGACACCGGCCGCCTCGAGGCGCGCGAGTTGCCGGCTCGTGTTCGATTTGTCCAGCCGCAAGATGTTGCCCAGATCGCGGGCGTTGATGCCGGGCGCCATCCCGATCTCGAGGATCGCGTGGACGGCCGACGGCGCCCAGTCGCTGTCGGCCAGCGTCGCGCGCATGAAGCCGAGCTCGCGAACCAGTTTGCGGGAGAAGTCGCGCAGCTCGAGGATCGTGGCTTCGCGAGGCTTGGCGGGCGGGTCGATGAGGTCCATGGGTGGCCTGGAAAGGTTGCGGATCGCAATCAATAATAGTTGCGGGTCGCAACTTGATCAAGGCGGATTTTCATGGGGACGGGTTATGCCGACGGAGTCTTTCCGGAGGCCGGTGTCGGCGTGAACCAGGGCGGCGACGAGTGGTACTGACGCGGATGGCGGCGTGCCGCGAACCGGACGCATACTGGGTGCATCCGGCCTGCCTGCCATGCGCGCACGGGCGTCGGCTGGCCATCGATCCGCGGCGGCGGACAACGGAGCTCACCATGAACCATCTGAAGCCGATGACGATTGCGTTGCTTGCCGGATGCGGCATCAGCGCCGGCGCGGTCCACGCGGCCGGCAGCATGGATGCGCCGCCGTGCAGCGCGGCGCATGCGGCGGACCCGGGCGGTGTCGCCGCGATGCCGGGCACGTCGGTACGCAGCTTCTCGACCGCCGGCTGCTCGGGCGCCGTACTGCAGGGCGAACGGGCCACCGCGACGGTCAATGGCGACCGGGTCGAGCTGCGGGACGGCATCGTCTATGTGAACGGCCGTTCGTACGGCGCCGTCACGCCCGCGCAGACGGTCGAATACGAAGCCGCGCACGACCGCCGCACGCTGAAGGTCGACGGAGTCGTCCGCACGCCGGTGCGCTGACCCGCAAGCAGTTCAGGCTCAGGCGGACGGCAACCGCGCCGCGCTCATTCGACCAGCGTCAGCCGGCCGTCGCTGAGCCGCACCTCGCGCCCGACCCACGCCGCGTCGACACGCGGCAGCACGGCCGACGGCTTGCGCAGTTCGCGCAGCAGTGTCGCGCCATGCGACAGCCGGCCGCCCATGCGCGCGATCACGGCGCGCGCGGCCTGATATTGCGCGTGCCGGCCCGGATCGAGCGTGTCTTCCAGCAGGATGTCGTGGCCGAGCACCCCTTGCGTGTGGCCCGGATAGATCATGAAGCCGGCCGCTTCGTCGGTGCCTTCGCCGCCGTCCTGCCAGAAGCTGCCGTTGCGTTCGCGGCGCTCGGGATGGGGCGCGAACCACGCGTCGCGATCGGCGGCCGGCATCGCATGATGCAGGCGGAAGAACACGCGCATCAGGTTGTCGCGATACCACTCGCGGACCTGCAGATACCAGCCGCGCATGCCGGGCGCGCCGAGCGCGTGGAGTACGCGAACCGGCAGCGGCCAGTCAGGAAACGCCTGCAACGGCAGGCGGGTGGGCGCGGGCCGCGCGGTGCCCGGATCGGTTTCCCACGGCAGGCGATGCGGGCTGTCGTCGAGCTGGCCGTATGCGGTCGGCGGACGGCCCCACAGTGCGCCGCCGCTGCTGGCCAGCGACGACGCGATGCACAGGTTGCCCTGCACGACGAATACGTAGAAGCGCGTGAACCAGTCGGCCAGTTGCTGGCCGTCGGCGTGTTGCTCGACGAGCGTCGCGAGTTCCTGGTCGAAGCGCTGCAAGCCGCGCTCGAGCGTTGGCAGATGCCCGCGCGCGACGCGCAGCATGCGCCAGAACACCGGCAGCGAACGCAGCAGCCGCAGCGGGCGCCAGCGCAGCGGCGGCGTCGCGCCGCCGATCTCGCCGCTGTAGTTGCCGGCCGACACGCCCCAGTCGGCGAGGCGGGCGAGGAACAGGTCGTTGTTGATGTACGACGCGCCGCCATAGAGTGCGGTGAATGGTTCGTTATCCTGCAGTACGCGTGCATCCCAGCGCGCCATGATCGCCGGGATGCTGCCGGCCGCGCGTCGTTGCGCGTACTCGACCAGCCGGCTCGGCTGCGGCGGCAGGATCTCGGCGATGTTCGCGGCGGTCAGGTGGCGATGCCAGCCGTAGCTGCTGATCGGACGGTATTGCAGCAGCCACAGCTGCCGGCCGTCCCACGCCCATTCGACGTCGCCCGGCACGTAGTGGAACGCGCGCAGCACGCGCTGCAGGAAAGCCCACAGCTGCGGCGCGCCCAGGCCGTGCGCGGTGGGGAACGTACCGCGCTGCCAGGGCTCGCCGAGCCGCGACAGGATCGCGCGTTGCGGGCTGGCCTGTCCGTCGGCGAGCGTTTCGAGGTGGCCTTCCACCCATTCGACTTCGACCGCCAGATGCCGCACGAACGCGATGCCCGACAGCACGGGCGTGATGAAGCGCTGCACGACCGCTTCCTCGAGGCCGCCATCGAGCAGCTCCGCCACACGCGCGGCCGCCTGCGCTGCCGGTACGCGCAGGAACGTCGTATGCAGGCCGGCGTTGGCCGCATCGGCCTGGTCTTCACCGTGGCTCGACGAGCGGATCGCCCACTCGGCATCGGGCTGGCTCGCGAGAAAGCCGGGCAGGCGCGGATCGTCGGCGCGGGTCAGCGACAGCGCGGGCGGCACGGGCAGGCCGGCCATCGTCGCCAGCGCCAGGCGCCCGCCCTTGGTATGCGCGACGAAGCCGGCATCGCCCGCTTCGAGCCAGTGCACGAATGCCGCCGGCGCGTCGATCCACGGATAGTGTCCCCAGCCGGCCTGCAGCGTGACGGTGAGGTCGGCGCGCGCGAGGATCGCCGACCATGCGGCGGCCTGGCGCACGCCGAGCACGTTGTCCTGGTCGCCCCACACGAGTTCGATGCGATCGGCGACCCACTCGAGCAGCGGCAGCGCGGTATCGGCGCGCACGAGATCCCAGTGCGGCAGGAACGCACGGCAGCGCGCATAGCCGGCGCCCATGCGGCGGTACTGTGCGCGTGTCCAGGCCAGGTTCGAGAACTTGCGGGCGAACAGCGTCGGGTAGTGCGCGAGCAGCCAGTGGATGGTCTTGCGCAGCGGCTTCGGCGCCATCAGTTTCGGCAGGCGCCGTTCCCACAGGAACGCGCCGACGGGCGCGAGCAGCACGCTGCGGCTGAAGTGGCCGGGGCGTCGCTGCAAGGCGTGCAGCACCAGCAGCGCGTTCACGCCGACCGCCATGATCGCGTGGCCCGGCTCGGTCATGTCGAGCAGCGCTTGTGCATAGGCGGCGAGATCCTCGCAGGGCGGCGCGGGGTTGCCGCCGAACCCCGGCAGTTCCAGCGGCACAGGCTGGTAATGCCGGAAGTGGGGCAGCGCATCGTCCCACCAGTCGGCCGCGCTGCCGTTGCCGGCGAGGAGGTACAGGATCGGTTTGCTCATGGAGGCTTCGTCGGCGGGCGATCGTCGCAAGGGCGCGCGGTCGGGGCGGCGCCGTTTGCGGATGCCACGGGTCGTGTCCGTGTTGTCTTGTTCGCGTTGCGCCGGTGCGAGTGGAATGGAAGGGCGGCCCGCTCGGCTTGATGTTCGATTGTTGCGGGCATTCTACGCGAGTCGAATTCATGCAATGCGCGATGCATTCGGCGCTCGGATTTTTCTATACGCGCTCGATAGGCGTGACCGGATGTCGATTGGAAGAAATGATTTGAAGTCGGTGAATGATCCGGTTTGAATCGCGCACGTCACGCAACCGGAGAAAGTAGAATCAGGCCGCCGGATTTCACCGAACCGGATTCGAGGAATGAAAATGAAAAGACGCTGGATTGCGGGTGCATTCCTTGCGCTCGTCGCAAGCGGGGCATGGGCCGAGAGCTGGATCACGCTTGGCCCCGGCCCGGCCATCGCGCTCTATGTGGATCCCGCTTCCGTCGAGCGTTATCCGCTCAATTCGTGGGTGACGGTCAAGATCGTTTATGCCGAGCCGCGCCGTTACTCGGCGCCGTTTCCGGTGAAGCGCCTCGTTTCCGATTGGTCGTTCGACTGCGAGAACAAGACCTGGGCGATGGGCAAGACCAGCATGGTCGGAGCGCAGCCGGGCGAGGTCTACGTATCTCGCGAAAATTCGGATGATTACCGGTATGTCGAGCGCGACTCCATTCAGACGCTGGTCATGGATTACGTCTGCGGCAAACGCGGATGATGGAAATGGCGTCCGCTCGCCGGTTCCGGTTCGACGGTTTTCAGTTGAAGGCGGGTCAGGCGGCGTTTGATCGCCGGGCCTGGCCGCACGTTTTTTTCCATCACGCACGGTATCGATTCGCTTGGCCGTGCCGGTGCGACGCTGCACCGGCACGGAGACGAATCAGTGCGTGGCGCTTGCCGCGACCGCATCGGCCGGGCTGCCGGGCGGCTGGCCCGTCTGCCGGCGCGAGCGGCCCGAGCTGAGGTACGCGGCGATCGAATCCTGCGTGATCTCGCCGAGCCATGCGCCGTCGGGGTCGAGCACCGGCATCCACGACGCGCTGTACTGGTACATCTTCGACAGCACGATGCGCAGGTTGTCGTCCGCCGCGACACCGGCCGGGAAGGGCGTCACGCGCTCGCCGCACACGCCGCCGCCGGTGCGCGCCGCGCGGCGCGTCACGTAGCCGAGCGCGCGGCCCGCGTCGTCGAGCACGGTCAGGTAGCGGCAGTCGGTTTCGTCCATCACGGCGAGCGCGTGCGCGAGCGGCGTATCGACCCGTGCCGTTTCGGGCTGCGTGGCGGCGTCGCCGGCCTTCACGAGCAGCAGGCGCTTGAGCGTGCTGTCCTGGCCCACGAACTGCGCGACGAATTCGTCACGCGGGCGGGCGAGCAGCGTGTCGGGGTGATCGTATTGCACGAGCTGGCCGCGCCGGAACACGGCGATGCGATCGCCCAGCTTGATCGCTTCGTCGATATCGTGGCTCACCATGATCACGGTCTTGTTCAGTTGCCGCTGCATCTGGAAAAACTCGTTCTGGATCGATTCGCGATTGATCGGATCGACCGCGCCGAACGGTTCATCCATCAACAGCACGGGCGGATCGGCGGCCAGCGCGCGAATCACGCCGATCCGCTGTTGCTGCCCGCCCGACAGTTCGCGCGGATAGCGTTTCAGGTACAGCTTCGGATCGAGCGCGACCATCGCCATCAGGTCGCGCGCGCGCTCGGCGCAGCGCTTCTTGTCCCAGCCCAGCAGGCGCGGCACGACGGTGATGTTTTCCTCGATCGTCATGTTCGGGAACAACCCGATCTGCTGGATCACGTAGCCGATGTGGCGCCGCAGGTCGACCTCGTTCAGCTGCGCCGTATCCTCGCCGTTGATCAGCACGCGGCCGGACGTGGGGGCGATCAGCCGGTTGATCATCTTCAGCGTGGTGGTCTTGCCGCAACCCGACGGGCCGAGGAACACGCAGATTTCCCCCTCGGCCACCGAGAGGCTCACGGCGTCGACGGCGCGCACGGCCTGGCCGTCCTTGCGCGTGAAGGTCTTGGTCAGTTTGTCGAGTTCGATCATGTCTTCTGGACTCCCTTCGGTGTCAATGCTCGCTGCAGCCTCTGCAGGAGCCGGTCGGCGACGATCGCGAGCAGGCTCACGAGCACCGCGCCCACCAGCAGTTTCATCATGCTGCTCTGGCCGATGGCGCGCAGGATCAGCGTGCCGAGCCCGCCCGCGCCCACCACGGCGGCGATCGTCATCACGCCGATGTTCATCACGACCGCGGTGCGCACGCCCGCGAGAATCACGGGCACCGCGAGCGGCAGGTCGACGAGCCGCAGGCGCTGCCACGACGTCATGCCGATGCCGGTGCCGGCTTCCTTGATGCCCGCATCGACGTTGTGCAGCGCGAGGTACGTGTTGCGCATGATCGGCAGCAGCGAGTACAGGAACACGGCGGTGATCGCGGGGGCGGCGCCGATCCCCTGGCCGAAGCGCGAGAAGAGCGGGATCATCAGGCCGAACAGCGCGATGGACGGCAGCGTGAGCACGATGGTCGCGACGCCGAGCAGCGGCCCGGCAAGCCAGTCGTGGCGATTGATGAGGATGCCGAGCGGCACGCCGGCCACGATCGCGCAGCCTACGGCGATGCCGACCAGCCAGATGTGCTGCAACGTGAGTTGCAGCAGCTCGGGCCAGCTCGATGCGAGATAGTCGAATACGCTCATCGGTTCTCCTTCAGGGCAGCTTGTGCGTGCGCAGGAATGCGTCGGCGACGTCGCGCGGCGACTTGCCGTCGAGGTCGACCTCCTTGGCCATCGCCTGCATCACGTCGTTGTCGAGCGCGGCCGACAGCGCGTTGAGCTGCGTCGCAAGTTTCGGATTGCGATCGAGCGTGCCCTTGCGCACCACGGGCGTCGCGTTGTACGGCGGGAAGAAGTGCTTGTCGTCCTCGAGCGGCACGATGCCGAAGCCCTTCACGCGCCCGTCGGTCGTGTAGACGAGACCGATCTTCAGCTGGTTGTTGTGCAGCGCCGTGTAGACGAGCCCCGGGTCCATCTGCTTGAGCTGCGCGCGGCTGAACTGCATGCCGTAGGCGGCGAGCAGTGGCTTCAGCCCGTCGGGGCGATTCGCGAATTCCGCGTCCATCCCGAACACGTAGTGCTTCGCGGCCGGGTCGGTCTTCAGGTGCTCGGCGAGCTGCGAGACGGTCCGGATGCCGGTGGCCTGCGCAAGCGGGCTGGGCAGGCCGATCGCATAGGTGTCGTTGAGCGGCGACGCGTCGAGCCAGACGAGCCCGCGCGGCACGTCGAGCGCCTTGACGCGCCGGTACATTTCCTCGGGCGACAGCTTGTCGTTGATCTTGTTGTAGACGAGCGCGGCGGTGCCCGTGTAATCCCACATGAGATCGAACTGGCCGTTCTCCAGCGCGCTGCGCACGAGCGTGCTGCCGAGGCCCGAACGGACTTCCACGTCGTAGCCGCGCGCGCGCAGGTACTGCGCGGTGAGTTCCGCCAGCACGTATTGCTCGGTGAAGTTCTTCGCGCCCAGCACGAGCTTCGCCGCGCAGGCCGGTGCGCTCGCCGCCACGCACAACGCGGCGACGGCGCACAGGCGCGCGAGCGATCGAATGGTGCGGTGGAGCGTCATGCGGCACCTCCGTGGCGGGCGAGCCAATGGCGGCTGCCGGCCGCGACGAGGCCGTCCAGCACGAGCGCGAGGATCGCGGTGAGCGACGCGCCGAGCAGCAGCAGCGGCTGGTTGTCGAGATAGATGCCGGGGAAAATCAGCGAGCCGAGACTGTCCGCGCCGATCAGGTAGGCGAGCGGGGCCGTGCCGACGTTGATCGCGAGCGCGGTGCGCACGCCGCCGACGATGATCGGCAGCGCATTGGGCAACTCCACGCGCACGAGCGATTGCCAGCCCGTCATGCCGATGCCCTTGGCGGCTTCGCGCAGCGCGGCCGGCACGTTCTTCATGCCTTCGTAGGCATTGCGCGTGATGGGCAGCAGCGACGCGAGGAACAGCGCGACGATCGCGGGCACGCTGCCGATGCCGAAGATGCCGAGCGCGATGGCGAGCACGGCGAGCGACGGGATCGTGTTGCCGATGTTGAAGACCTGCATGAAGCGCTCGGCCTGATGCTGGAAGCGCGGCCGGCTCAGCAGCACGCCGGCCGGCACGCCCACGGCGATCGCGAGCGCCATCGAATAGACGACCAGCAGCATGTGCTGGCCCGCGTAGTACGCGAGATCGTCCGCGCGCTGGCTGAATGTGTCGGCGCCGATGCCGCGGGCGAGTGCCCAGGCGATGGCGACGATGGCGATCAGGCTGCCCACCAGCTGGACAGTGCGTCGAGTCATGAAGATACACCCCCTCAATCTCGGTGCGGCACACGCACGGGCGCGCGCCGCGTGGACGCCGGATGGCGCCGCGATGGAAGTTCGTGATCCCGGCATGGCCGCGATTTGAACTGACGGAAACAGTCATGCCGGCCGCAACGAGGTGCGACTGGCGGTCGAGTGAACGCAATGCTGCGTTCGTCTGATTGTCATGTTCAGCCCGGCGGCGCCGTCATGGCGAGGCGCGTTCGAGCAGGGCACCGTCTCGTGAAGACGGCATGGATGCGGCGGGCATGAAACCTGCCGCTGGAGCCGGAGGCCCCCTTGACGTGGCGAAACGGATGCATGCGCAACGAATTGCGAAATGACATCACGTTGCACACGAGATCATGCATTTTGTGATGAAGTTGGGCTGAGTATAGAGTAATCGAATGATCGCGTCTACCGTGGGGGGCGATCGGGATTGCGTGCCGACGATCATGCGGTGGCGATGAAACGGGGAAGGATCAGGTGTTTGAAAAATGATTCGAATTCCGAATCGATTGGCGAGGGCCGTCAACTTGAAGCGGGTTTCGCGAGCGCCCCAGCGTCGTGCCCGACCGTCACGCACCACCATGTCTCCACGCGCGCCCGGCCTATTCGCTTCCGTCCTGATCGGCGCGCGGTGCCCTGCCGGTCCAGCGTCGATACGCATGACGGAAACTGCGCGGCTCGCTGTAGCCGAGACGTTCCGCGATGGCCGCGACCGTCAGCTCGGGATCGTCGAGCATCCTCACCGCCTCGTCGCGGCGCACGTCGTCGAGGAGCGACTGAAACGTGAGACCGTCCTTGTCGAGCCGCCGGCGCAGCGTGCGCTCCGTCAGGTGCAGGGCATCCGCGAGCGACGTCATCGACTTGAAGCGCGCGAGGTCGCGCGCCATCAGCTCTCTCGCGCGATCGGCGAAGCGCGTGCCGACCGACGCGGCCCACTGCCGTTCGAGCGCCTCGCACTGGCCATGCAGCGCATTGAAGCTGACTTCGTTCGCGAGCAGCGGCGTCTCGGTGCCGTTCACCGACGTGAACACGAGACGGTTGTCGCCCGCATTGAACACGACCTTGCAGCCGAAGTGGCGCGTGTAGTCGGCCGCGTTGCGCGGCGTGCGGCGCGCGAGCTGCACCTGCTCGGGCCAGACCGGCTTGCCGACGAGATCGGACACGATCAGCCGCAGGCTCGACAGGCACATGTCGACCTGGAACACCTCGAGATCGGGCTCGCCGTTGTAGCGGCTGATCGTCACGCTCATGCCGTCCGCGTGCGCATCGATACGCACATCGAAATACAGCCCCATGAACAGCGGAAACTGGCCCATGCACCGGAATGCCTGCATCACCGAGCCGCTGATCAGCATCGCATAGCCGGCGAGGCCGAGCGTCGACACATGCAGTCGCGCGCCGATCGACAGCCCGATCGACGGCACGCCGCTGCACTGCAGCAGGTTGTGGAAGCAGCGCTGCTCCTGGCCGCGATTCACGTGCAGGTTCGGCGACGCGACTTCGTCCGCGCCGAGCCCCGTGCCTTCGAGCAGTGCGGCGCCGTCGATATGCCGCACGCGGCACTCGTCCAGCGCGACCGCGATCGCGTGGACGGTGGCGGGAATGTCCTCCTGGCGCCCGGCCGGGCGTGCGAGGCCGAGCGACGAGCGCAGGCTGCGCTCGGCCCGGCTCTGGTCTGGATGGGGGCGACTGTTCATGGTGCTGAAGGGGCGACGGGGTCGCGTAGAACATAGCCGGAATGTCCGCAAAACGCCAGTGCCGCACAGCAGCATGCATGGCTCGCGGGCGCGACGCGCGGCGGTGTGTCCGGAAATATCCCCTGATTACGTCCGCTTTTCTCATTCGTGGCCGATTTTTTGGCGCACCACACTTTCTCCCAGTCGTGCGCCGCCGGCCGTGCCGGGCGAACGAGTGTTGCAGCCGTGAACGCCACCCACGTGAGGACAGCATGGACAACGACAGCCCAGGTCGATACGCATCAGCCGCCGTGACGCATGACGTCGGCGCGCACGCGATGCGAGGCGACGCGGACCCACACCGCAAGCCGCATCTGCTCGGGCTCGCGACGCTGGTGATCTTCGGCCTCGCGTACATGCTGCCGATGACGGTGTTTACGACTTACGGGATCGTCACGAGCGAGACGAACGGGCACCTGACCGCCGCGTATGCGGTCACGCTGGTGGCGATGCTGTTCACCGCGCGCAGCTACGGCCACATGGCGCGGCTGATGCCGAGCGCCGGGTCGGCCTATACGTTCGCGAGCCGCAACTTCGGCACGTCGGCCGGCTTCATGGTCGGCTGGGCGTTGCTGATGGACTACCTGTTCATCCCGATGATCAGCTACCTCGCGATCGGCATCTACATGAAACAGATTTTCCCCGGTGTGCCGGCCGGCGTGTGGATCGTCGGCAGCATCGTGCTGATCACCGGGCTGAACATCGTCGGCATCCGGCTCGTCAATCGCGTGAACCTGATCCTGATCGCGAGCCAGCTCGTGTTCATCGCGATCTTCTTCATCGCTTCCGCGCGGGTCGCGTCGGGCGAAGGGCTGTCGATGGCCGTCGCGCTGCCGTCGTCGGGCGATGCGCGGGCGATCTTCGCCGGCTCGGCGATCCTGTGCCTGTCGTTCCTCGGCTTCGATGCGGTCACCACGCTGTCGGAGGAGACACGCGAGCCGAAGCGCACGGTGCCGCGCGCGATCCTGCTCTGCACGCTGGCGAGCGGCGTGCTGTTCATGCTGGTCGCGTACGTCGGGCAAGTGGTGTTTCCCGACTGGCACGCATTCAAGGATCTCGATTCGGCCAGCCTCGACCTGATGCGGCGCATCGGCGGCGGCACGCTGTCGGCGTTCTTCGTCGCGGTGTACGTGGCCGGCTGTTTCGCGAGCGCGATGGCGGGCCAGGCGAGCGTGACGCGCGTGCTGTTCGCGATGGGCCGCGACCGCGTGCTGCCCGAACGCGTATTCGGCCACCTGCATGCACGGTTGCGCACGCCGGTGCGCGCGACGCTCGCGGTCGGCATCGTGTCGCTGTCCGCGCTGTTCATCACGCTCGATCTTGCGTCGACGATGATCAGCTTCGGTGCGCTCGTCGCGTTCGCGGTGGTGAACCTGTGCGTGATGCGCAGCTATCTGTGCCGGCCCGAGCATCGCCGCTTCGCGGGCTGGATCACGTTCGGCGTGATGCCGGCGATCGGCTTCGCGATGAACGTGTGGCTCTGGTCGGGCCTGTCGCGCCAGACGTTCTACGTCGGCATCGGCTGGCTCGTGCTCGGACTCTGCCAGCTCGTGTGGCTCACGCGCGGCTTCACGCGCCCGGCGCCGACGCTGTCGATGAATTGAATGACCGGTGGCCGACTGCCGGCCGCCGGCTCTGAAAACCCTGAAGGAGGAACGACCCATGAACGCTGTTGACGTCAATCTCGATGCGGACCTGCAGGCCATCGGCAAACGCCACCTGCTGATGCATTTCACGCACGCCGATGCGTATCGCGACCACGCGCTCACCGTGTTCGACCGCGGCGAAGGCTGCTGGCTCGTCGACCGCAACGGCAAGCGCTACTTCGACGGGCTGGCCGGGCTGTACTGCGTGCAGGTCGGCTACAGCCACGGCGCGGAAATCGGCGACGCGATCCGCGAGCAGATGGTGCGGCTGCCGTTCGCGACCAACTGGGGGGTGGGCCACGAGCCGGCGATCAAGCTCGCGCACAAGCTCGCGGCGCTCGCGCCGCAAGGGCTGAACCGCGTGTTCTTCACGTCGAGCGGCTCGGAGTCGAACGAATCGGCGATCAAGCTGGTGCGCCAGTATCACCAGTCGCGCGGCGAGCCGCAGCGGCGCAAGTTCATCGCGCGGCGCGTCGCGTATCACGGCACGTCGTTCGGCGCGCTCGCACTGAACGGGATGACGAACTTCCGCAAGCATTTCGAGCCGCTGATGTCGGGCGTGCGGCACGTGGGCAACACGAAGCGCTACGGCCGCCCGGCGGGCGAGACGGAAGCGCAGTTCACGCGCCACCTGCTCGACGAGATCGAATCGCTGATCGTGCAGGAAGGGCCGGATACCGTCGCCGCGATCGTCGTCGAGCCGCTGCAGAATGCGGGCGGCAGCCTGACGCCGCCGGCCGGCTATGCGGCCGGGTTGCGCGACATCTGCGACCGGCACGGCGTGCTGCTCGTCGCCGACGAAGTGATCTGCGGGTTCGGCCGGCTCGGCGAATATTTCGGCTCCGCGCGCTACGGGCTGAAGCCGGACATCATCACGTTCGCGAAAGGCATCGCGTCGGGCTACGTGCCGCTCGGCGGCGTGATCGCGAGCGACGCGGTGGTCGACACGGTGCTCGACGGCCCGCAGCAGATGTTCCTGCACGGCGCGACCTACGGCGGCCACCCGGTTGCCTGCACGGCCGCGCTCGCGAACCTCGCGATCATGGAGCGAGAAGGCGTGCTGGAGAATGTCCGCAGCAACGAAGCGGTGTTCCGCCAGACGCTCGACGGCCTGCTCGAACTGCCGTGTGTCGGCGACGTGCGCGGCGACGGCTATCACTACTCGCTCGAACTCGTGACCGACAAGGCCGCGCGCCGCTGGGCGGCCGGCATCAGCGCGCAGGCGTTCGTGTCGACGCTGCTCGCGCCCGCGATCTTCGACGCGGGGCTGCTGTGCCGCGCGGGCGTCGATCACGAAGGCACGCCGATCGTGCAGTTCTCGCCGCCGCTCGTGATGTCGCGCGACGAGATCGTGTGGTTCGTCGCGAAGATTCGCGACATCCTCGTCGACACCTATGCGCGGGCGACGCGCTGAGCGCGGTGTCCATCATTTCAGGAGCATTCGATGAGAACGACACGACAGTCCTATATCGACGGCCAGTGGCTCGATCCGGCCGATGCACGGTCGATCGACGTGATCGATCCGAGCACGGCGCGGCCGTATGCGCAGCTCAGGATCGGCGGTGCGGCCGATGTCGATCGCGCGGTCGGCGCGGCGAAGCAGGCTTTCGACACGTATTCGCGCTGGCCGGTGGACGAGCGCGTCGCGCTGCTGCGGCGCGTGCTCGACATTTACCAGCGCCGCTACGAGGAGGTCGCGCGGACGATCAGCCAGGAGATGGGCGCGCCGATCGCATTCGCGCGCGCGATGCAGGCGGCCGTCGGCACCGCGCACCTCGAACAGACGATCCGCGCGTTGCAGTCGTTTCGCTTCAGCACGCAGACCGATTCGCTGCTGGTGTCGCACGAGCCGATCGGCGTGTGCGCGCTGATCACGCCGTGGAACTGGCCGATCAACCAGATCGTGTGCAAGGTCGCGCCGGCGCTCGCGGCCGGCTGCACGATGGTGCTCAAGCCGAGCGAGATCGCGCCGTTCAGCGCGATCCTGTTCGCGGAGATCCTGCACGAAGCCGGCGTGCCGCCCGGCGTGTTCAACCTCGTGCACGGCTACGGGCACGAAGTGGGCGACGCGCTGTCGCGCCACCCGGATGTCGACATGGTGTCGTTCACGGGCTCGACGCGCGCCGGTGTCGAGGTCGCGAAGGCCGCCGCCGATACCGTGAAGCGCGTGCACCAGGAGCTCGGCAGCAAGAGCCCGAACCTGATCCTGCCCGACGCCGATATCGAGGACGCGGTCACGCGTGGCGCGCGCAGTTGCTTCAGCAACAGCGGCCAGTCGTGCAATGCGCCGACGCGCATGCTCGTGCACGCCGATCATCTGGCGCTGGCCGAGCAGGCCGCGCGGCGGGAGGCGGAACGCACGGTCGTCGGCGATCCGCGTTCGACGGAAACCGGTATCGGGCCGGTGGTCAGCCGCACGCAGTTCGACCGTATCCAGCACTTCATCCGGCTCGGGATCGAAGAAGGCGCGACGCTCGTCGCCGGCGGGCCGGGGCGGCCGGACGGGCTCGGCGACGGGTTCTACGTGCGGCCGACGGTTTTCTCGAACGTCACGCCGGACATGACGATCGCGCGTGAGGAAATCTTCGGGCCGGTGCTGTCGATCATGACCTACCGGACCGAGGAAGAAGCCATCGCGCTCGCGAACGATTCGGTCTACGGGCTCGCGGCCTACGTGCAGTCGAAGGATATCGAGCGTGCGCGCAGGGTGGCGGCGCGGTTGCGGGTGGGCAACGTCCACATCAACTACCCGGCATGGAACCCCGCCGCGCCGTTCGGCGGCTACAAGCGCTCGGGCAACGGCCGCGAGTATGCGGAGTTCGGCCTCGTCGAGTATCTGGAGACGAAGGGCACGACGGGGTACGCGTGAGCAACCGTACGATGCGGCGCCCGCCCGGGTGAATCGCGGCGCGCATGCGCGATTGCCTGCGCCGCTCGCGGCGGCCGGCCGCCACGGCCACGCACGGCGTCGGCAATTACCGCGTGGCTGATACTTCCCGTGCGCTGCGGAGCACGCGGCGTCGCGCCGACGCCGCGCTTGCCGGCAGTCAGTCCTCGTCGGGATCCGTTGCGCCCGCATCGGATCCCGCAACGGGCGCGGCGGCCCGCCGGCGGATCTCGGAATCGAGGATCAACCGCCCGCGCAGCTTGCCCTTCATCCGCTTCACATGCTTGGGCGCCTCGGTCATGTGCTCGACCATCAGCGCCCGGACGCGCTCGGCGTCGCGCTCGCGCGCGGCTTGCAGGATCGCCTTGTGGATCGACACGTTCGCTTCGCCGAAGCGCTTGTGCTCCACGAGCGGCGTATCGTTCCGGAACTCGATCAGCTGCCGGATCATCTCGTTGATCAGCTCGCAGCTGAAGCGCAGGAACGGGTTCGGGTTCGCGGCCGCGAGGATGTCGTGGAACGTCGTGTCCTCCTGGCGCTGGCGCAGCATGTGCCCGCGGTCGTGCACGCCCGACGCGCCGTCGCAGCACGCGATGTTCGCCTCCAGCGCCGCGAAGTCGCGCTCGCCCAGATGCGGCACGGCACCGGCCGCCAGCTCGGGTTCGAGCAGCTTGCGCACGGTGTAGATGTCGTCGATCGTCACGTCCTTGAAGAACAGGTAGTTCTGCAGCAGCTGCAACGTGCGGTCGAGCGGCACCTCGACGACCATCCCGCCGCCGGACGGCCCCGTGGTGACCTTGATCAGCCCTTGCACCTCGAGCGACTTCAGCGCCTCGCGGATCGTGCTCTTGCTCACCGCATAGAGCTGCTGCAGCTCGGCTTCGCGCGGCAGGCGATCGCCCGGCTTCAGGTCCTTCTCGGTGATCAGCCGCTTGATCTCCTCGGCGACGAGGTCGGCCCGCTTCGGCTGCTTGATTTCGACCGCGAGGCCCGCCCTGGCTCGGTCCATGACCATCTTCACGACTCCTTTGTCTGACTCCGCGCCGCGTCATCGTCGACGATCCGTTCCGGCGCGGGTACGGAATTTTGCCTGATTGACACCAATTTTGATCAACTCTAGCATCAGGTTCATTCTATTTATCATGATAAATAGGATCAACCGGCGGCGCGCATCCTGCAGGGCGTGGGCACGGTTTGGCAGTCGGTCGCATCGCGTGTGTCCCCCTTTATCAGGAGCGTCAACTTGAATCGCCGAGAACTGTTGAAACTGGCCGCGCTGTCGGCCGTGCCGGGTGCGCTCGGCAGCATGTCGTCCCGCGCCGCGTTCGCGCAGGGTTCGTCCATCCAGCTCGCATGCCCGGTGCCGATGTCGGGGCCGTTCGCGGCCAACGGCAAGTACGCCGATCTCGGCATGCAGCTCATCGTCCAGCAGTACGGCAAGGTGCTTGGCGCGCCGCTCGCCTACACGGCGCTCGACACCGAGGGCAAGCCCGCGACCGCCGTGCGGCGCGTGCAGGAGATCGCGCAGCAGAAGGGCGTGCGTTTCTTCGCGGGCGGCATCCTGTCGTCCGAGTCGCTGGCGATGGGCAAGGAAGTCCAGAAGGCGGGCGGCGTGTTCATCACGACGGCCGGCGCGGACGAGATCACCGGCAAGGATTGCAACGCCGCGACGTTCCGCTGGTCGGTGCCGACCTTCGGCGCGATCGAGCAGACGGTGCGCCCGTTGACCCGGATGCTGCCGAAGGCGAAGCGCTGGTACACGATCACGCCGCAATACGTGTTCGGCGAGGGGCTGCTGTCGGCCGCGAAGGCGATCTTCAAGGAAAAGGGCATCGAGCATGTCGGCAACAGCTACCACTCGCTCGCCGAGAAGGAGTTCAGCGGCTACCTGACGAATGCGGCGGCCGCGCAGCCGGACGTGCTGCTGATCCTGAACTTCGGCTCGCAGTCGTCGGACACGCTGCGCCAGGCCGTCAGCTTCGGGATGAAGCGCAACTGCACGATCCTGCTCGCGTGGGCGTCGGGCCTCGAGCAGTTCGAGGCGCTCGGGCCCGACATCTGCGACGGCGTGTATTTCGGCGCGCAGTACTGGCACGGCATCGATTCGCCGCTGAACCGCGACCTCGTGAAGCGCGCGAACGCCACGTTCAAGGCGAACCCGAACTACAGCCTCGCGGGTTCCTACATCTGCTCGAAGATCCTGGTCGACGCGATGGTGAAGGCCGGCAGCGCCGATCCGAAGAAGGTGGTCGCGGCGATGGAGGGCATGAAGTACGACGGCCTCACGGGCCCGGAGGAAATCCGCAAGGGCGACCACCAGGTGCTGAAGAACTACTACCTGCTGAAGGGCAAGCCGAAGAGCCGGATGAAGAACGCGGACGACTACGCCGACATCGTCAGTTCGGGCCAGTCGTTCCTGCCGGTCGACAAGACGAGCTGCAAGCTCGCGTGACGCAGTGCATGCGTCCGCGGCCGTCGCGCGCCGCGGACGTCCGTTACCTTCCTTTCTGACACGGAAGCCATGAACGTCTATCTGCTGCAGATCGTCAACGGCATCGGCGTGGGCATGCTGTATTTCCTGCTCGCCGTCGGCCTGTCGATCGTGTTCGGCCTGCTGCGCTTCGTGAACTTCGCTCACGGTGCGTTCTACCTGCTCGGTGCGTATCTCTGCTACCAGGCGCTGCAATGGTCGGCGAATTTCTGGGTCGCGCTCGCGGTCGTGCCGCTCGTCGTCGGCGCGTTCGCGTGGAGCGTCGAAAAGCTCGTGCTGCGTCATGTGTACGCGCAGCAGCACGAATTCCACATCCTCGCGACGGTCGGGCTCGCGCTCGTGCTGCAGGAGTGCGCGATCCTCGCGTGGGGCCCGCTCGGCGACAACGTGCCGCCGCCCGACGCGCTGAACGGCGTCGTGATCTGGGGCGGCTTCGTCTACCCGAAATACCGGCTGTTCGTGATCGCGTTCACGGCCGTGCTCGCCGCGCTCCTGTGGTGGGTGCTCGAAGGCACGCGGCTCGGCAGCACGGTGCGCGCGGGCAGCGAATCGACGGAGATGGTGTCGCTGCTCGGCATCAACGTGACGCGCGTGTTCAGCCTCGTGTTCGCGCTCGGCGCGGCGACGGCCGCGCTCGCGGGCGTGCTCGCCGCACCGATCCGCGGCGTCGACCCGTTCATGGGCATCGAGGCGCTCGGTGTCGCGTTCGTCGTGGTCGTCGTCGGCGGGATGGGGAATTTTCTCGGGGCGCTGGTCGGCGGGCTGCTGGTCGGCATCGTGCAGAGCCTGATGAGCACGCTGTGGCCGGAAGGGGCGCGGCTGATGATCTATGTCGCGATGGCGGCTGTGCTGCTGTTGCGTCCGAACGGGTTGCTGGGGAGGGCCGCATGATCGAATCGTCGAAACCGCTGCCGCCCGGGACGGCGGCCTCGTCACGCCCGCGACCGTGGCGCGGCGCATGGCAGCGGCCGGAAGGCTGGCTCGCGGTGGCCGTCGTGTGCGCGCTGCCGGTTGCGCTGAGCTCGGGCTCGCTCGCGACCGAGGTGCTGGTGTTCGCGCTCGCCGCGCTCGGCTGCAACCTGCTGCTCGGCTACACGGGGCTGCTGTCGTTCGGACAGGGCATCTTCTTCGGGCTCGGCAGCTACGCGGCGGGGCTGGTGCTGACGCACGGCGTCGCATCGGTGACTGCCGCGCTGGTGGCAGCCACCGTGCTCGGTGCCGTCGCGGCCGCGCTCGTCGGCTGGTTCTCGATCCGGCAGCGCGGCACTTATTTCGTGATGCTGACGCTCGCGTTCGGGCAGCTGTTCTACTTTCTCGCCTATACGACGCCGGACCTCACGGGCGGCGACAACGGGCTGCTCGACATCCCGCGCCCCGCGCTGTCCCTGTTCGGGCATCCGCTCGTCTCGCTCGATTCACCGTGGCGCTACTACGGCTTCGTCGCGGTGCTGTTCGTCGCGGTGTTCTGGCTGTTGTTGCGCGTGTCGCGCTCCGTGTTCGGCCGTACGCTGCTCGCGATCCGCGACAACGAAGCGCGCGCGGCGGCGGCCGGCTACGACGTGAAGCGCTTCAAGCTCGCGGCGTTCGTGCTGTCGGGTGCGGTCACGGGTTTGGCCGGTGCGCTGCACGCGTTGATGACGGGCATCGCGCCGCTGTCGAACATCGACTATCACACGAGCGAGATGATCCTCGTGATGACGGTGATCGGCGGCACGGGCAACCTGTTCGCGTCGGTGCTCGGCGCGGCGTTCTACGTGCTGTTCGCGGACTGGCTGTCGACGCTGTGGCCGCGCTGGCTGCTGCTGCTCGGCCTCGTGCTGATCGCGGTCAGCCTGTTCATGCAGCGCGGGTTGTGGGGGTTGGGTGAACGCGTCGCGGCGTCGCTGCGGCGCGGCGCACGGACGGCGACGACGACCGGGGAGCAGCAATGAGCGAAGCGATTCTCGAGGCGCGCGGCATCGTCAAGCGCTACGGCAAGTTCACGGCGCTGGGCGGCGTCGACCTGCGGATCATGCCGCGCACCGTGCATTCGGTGATCGGGCCGAACGGCGCCGGCAAGACGACACTGTTCCATACGTTGACGGGCACGCTGCCGATCACGTCGGGCTCGATCCTGTTCGACGGTCACGACGTGTCGCGCGAACCCGATCACAAGCGCGTGCGGCGCGGCATCGCGCGCTCGTTCCAGGTGACGAGCCTGTTTCCGAACCTGAGCGTGCGCGAGAACCTGCGCGTCGCCGCGCAGGGCGTCGAAGCGCGGCGCGCGCTGAATCCGTGGGCGGCGCCGCGCGGAGCGCTCGCGCACGACGGCATCGTCGACGACGTGCTCGAGCGGCTCGGCCTGCAGCGCTTCGCCGATACGGCGGCGGGCGTGCTGTCGCACGGCCAGCAGCGCCGGCTCGAGGTCGGGATGGCGCTGGCGGCGCGACCGCGCGCGATCTTTCTCGACGAGCCGACGTCGGGCATGGGGATCGACGATCTCGGCGACATGAAGGCACTGATCCGCGGCCTGCGAGACGACTACACGGTCGTGCTGATCGAACACAACATGGGCATCGTGATGGACATCTCGGACACGATTACGGTGATGCAGCAGGGCCGCGTGCTGGTCGAAGGCAAGCCGGACGCGATTCGCGGCGACGAGCGCGTGCGCAGCGCGTATCTCGGCAACATGATCACGGGAGGCCGCGCATGATGCTCGACGTGAAGGACGTTCATGCCTGCTACGGCAAGAGCCACATCCTGCAGGGCATTGCGCTGAACGTGAACGAAGGCGAGACGGTGACGTTGCTCGGCCGCAACGGCGCGGGCAAGTCGACGACGCTCAAGACGATCGCGGGCGTCGTCGCGCCGACCGGCGGCACGGTGACGTTCGCGGGCCGGCCGGTGTCCGGGCAGCCCGCGCACCGGATCGCCGCGCGCGGCCTGTGCTTCGTGCCGGAGCATCGCGGGATTTTCCGCCTGCTGTCGGTCGAGGAGAACCTGCGGCTCGGTGCGCGCCGCGATTCACCGTGGCAGCTCGACGACATCTACCGGATCTTCCCGCGCCTGAAGGAGCGCCGCCGCAACGGCGGCGCGCAGTTGTCGGGCGGCGAGCAGCAGATGCTCGCGATCGGCCGCGCGCTGATGAACCACCCGCGGCTGCTGATGCTCGACGAGCCGGTGGAAGGGCTCGCGCCGGTGATCGTCGAGGAGATCGTCGAGCAGTTGAAGCAGATCAAGGCGGCCGGCGTGGCGATCCTGCTCGTCGAACAGAACCTCGAAGTGTGCACGCAGCTCGCCGACCGCCACTTCGTGATCGAACAGGGCGTGATCGTCTACGAAGGCAGCAACGCGGCGTTCGCGGCCGATCACGAGGTGAAGGACCGTTACCTGGGCGTCGGCGTCGCGTAAGCGCCGCGCCCTTTCATTGCGAGGAATTCCATCGATGCAAGTTCAGGATTCGACACCGGGCGTCGCGGCGTCCGGCTTGCGCGTCGACGGCGCACGGCTGTGGGACAGCCTGATGCGTCTCGCGCGGATCGGCGCGACCGACAAAGGGGGCGTGTGCCGCCTCGCGCTCACCGAACTCGATCGCGAGGCGCGCGACCTGTTCGCCGCGTGGGCGAAGGAAATCGGCTGCACGGTGCGCGTCGACGCGATCGGCAACATCTTCGCGCGGCGCGCGGGCGAACGCGACGACCTGCCGCCCGTGACGACGGGCAGCCACATCGACACGCAGCCGACCGGCGGCAAGTTCGACGGCAACTACGGCGTGCTCGCGGGCCTCGAAGTGCTGCGCACGCTTGACGATGCGGGCGTGCGCACGCGGGCGCCGCTCGAGGTCGCGGTGTGGACCAACGAGGAAGGTTCGCGCTTCGTGCCCGTGATGATGGGTTCCGGCGTGTTCGCGGGCGCGTTCACGCTCGACCATGCGCTCGCTCAATGCGACCGCGACGGCGTGTCGGTGCGCGACGCGCTGGCCGCGATCGGCTATGCGGGCGATGCGAACGACGGGCGCGGCGCGCATCCGGTCGGCGCGTATTTCGAAGCGCATATCGAGCAGGGCCCGGTGCTGGAGGCGCACGACACGACGATCGGCGTGGTCGAGGGCGCGCTCGGGCAGCGCTGGTATGACGTAACCGTGCACGGCATGGAGGCGCACGCGGGCCCGACGCCGATGGCGCTGCGGCGTGACGCGCTGCTCGTCGCGTCCGATCTGGTGCGCAAGGTGAACGACATCGCGTGCGCGCATCCGCCGCATGGGCGCGGCACGGTCGGCTGGGTCGACGTGCACCCGAATTCGCGCAACGTGATTCCGGGCCGCGTGACGCTGACCGTCGACCTGCGCGCAGCCGACGATGCGACGCTTGCGACGATGGATGCCGAGCTGCGTGCGGCGTGCGCCGACCTGGGCGCAGCGGCCGGCATGCCAATCGACGTCGAGCAGGTCGTGTACTTCCCGCCGCAGCCGTTCGACGCGACGCTGGTCGAGCAGGTGCGTGCGGGCGCACGCGCGCTCGGGCTGTCGTCGATGAACGTGATCAGCGGGGCGGGCCACGACGCCGTGTATCTCGCGCGCGTGGCGCCGACCGCGATGATCTTCGTGCCGTGCAAGGACGGGATCAGCCACAACGAGATCGAGGAGGCCGATCCCGCGCATCTGGAGGCCGGCTGCAACGTGTTGCTGCACGCGATGCTCGGCGCTGCCGGGATCGCGGAGGGCCGCGCACGATGAAAATCCTGATCGCACGGATGAACCACGAGACCAACACGTTCTCGCCGGTGCCGACGCCGCTCGCCGCGTTCGGCCGCAACGGCCCCGACTGGGGCGACGACGCCTATCGCGCGAATCGCGGGATGCGCACCGCGATGGCCGCGTTCCTCGACGCGGCCGAACGTGAGGGGGCCGAGATCGTGACGCCCGTATCGGCGGCCGCGAACCCGAGCGGGCCGGTCGCGGCCGACGCGTATGCGGCGATCCGCGACGCGATCGTCGCGGCGGCGCCCGGCTGCGACGCGGTGATGCTCGACCTGCACGGCGCGATGGTCGCCGAGCAGAGCGCGGACGGCGAGGGCGACCTGCTCGAGCGCGTGCGCGCGGCGCTGCCCAACGCGTCGATCGCGGTCGCGCTCGACCTGCATGCGAACGTCACGCAAAAGATGGTCGATCACGCGGACGTGATCGTCAGCTTCAAGACTTACCCGCACGTCGACATGTATGAGACGGGCGAGCATGCGGCGCGCGTGCTGCTCGACCGGCTGCACGGCCGCGCGCGGCCGGTACTCGCGTGGCGGCAGCCGCCGCTGATGACGTCGACGCTGCTCAGTGCGAGTGCGGAAGGCGCAATGCGGCGCGCGGTGGAGGCCGCGCGCGCCGCCGAGGCCGACGGGATGCTTGCGGTATCGGTGCTGCCCGGCTTCTCGCTCGCGGACATTCCCGCGCCGTGCATCAGCGTGGTGGTGGTGGCCGATGGCGACCGCGCCGCGGCCGACGCGGTGGCCGAGCGCATCGCGCGGCAGATCTGGAACGCGCGCGACGACTTCGTCTATCGCAGCGCGCCGCTCGCTGAATCGGTTGCGCAGGCCGCGACGCTCGCGCACGGCGCGGATCGCCCGGTGCTGATGCTCGATCACGGCGACAACTGCATGTCGGGCGGCCCGTGCGACACGATGGACCTGCTGGAGGCCGCGCTCGCGCACGGGCTCGACGGTATCGTCAGCGGGCCGTTGTGCGACCCGCAGGCCGTCGCGGCGCTGATCGACGCGGGTGTCGGCGCGACCGTCACGGTATCGGTGGGCAACCGCCTGCCGTCGCACGGCGGCGTGCAGCGCGCACCGTTCCGCGCGACCGGCATCGTGCGTGCGCTCACCGACGGCGAATACGTGATCACGGGGCCCACTTACACGGGCCAGCGTGCGTACATGGGCCGCACGGCCGTGCTCGACATCGGCGCGGCCACGCTGGTCATCACCGAGCGGACGCAGGAGCCGTGGGATCTCGGTGTGTTCGAGAGCGTCGGCGTCGATCCACGCCGCGCGCGCTTCCTGCTGCTGAAGTCGCGGATGTATTGCCGGCCGGTGTTCGTGCCGATCGCGGCCGCGCTGGTCGAATGCGACAGCCGCGGCGTGACGGGGTCGGACTACGGGCTGTTCCAATACGAGCGGCTGGCGCGGCCCGTGTATCCGCTCGACGAGGTGGGCGAATGGTCGTCGTCCGGCGCGCGCCGGACGGCGTGACGGAAACCGACCGGGCGCGAAACGCCGGATTTGCCGGCTTTCGGGCATCATGCGATGGCACCGACCCGTCGAGCAGCAGGGTCGATGCCATCCATTGTGTCCGCAACCGATCCGGAGAATCGACCGACATGCATTCGAATCCTTTTCGCCCGCGCAGTGCGCGCCTGCTCGCCGCGCTGACCCTCGCCACGACGGCCGTTGCCGCCCACGCCGCCGACTGGATCGTGTCCGGCAACGACGGCAAGTACCAGCGCGTCGAGGGCCGCGACACCTTTCTGGCTTCACCGCCCGCCGACACGCTGACGCTGCTCGACGCCAGCACGTTCCCGCCGAAGGTCGCGCTGCAGGTCGACGTCGAGAACGGCATCCAGGGGCCACCGCAGGCCGTCGCGATCACGCCGGACGCGAAGCTCGCGCTCGTCGGCGCGCCGACACGTTACGACACGGCCGCGAAGCAGCTCGTGTTCGACACGTTTCTGCAGGTCGTGAATCTCGACGCCGCGCCGCCGTCGATTACGCGCATCGAGCTCGGCACGCATCCGCAAGGGATTGCGATCGATCGCTCGGGCAAGCTCGCGCTGGTCGCGAACGTCGACGGCAGCGTGTCGATCCTGCGTATCGACGGCACGAACGTGACGCTCGACGGCAACCTGAAGATCGGCAAGAAGCGGCTGGCGGGGATCAGCTTCACCCATGACGGCAAGCATGCGCTCGTGTCGCTGCGCGACGAGCAGGGCATCGCGGTGCTGAACGTCGACGACGGCAAGGTGACCGACAGCGGGTCGCGCCTGAGCACCGGTGTCGCGCCTTACACGATCGACGTGTCGAGCGACAACCGCTGGGCCGTCGTCAGCAACGTCGGGCTCGCGGGGCTGCCGGGCTATACGGGCACGCTGGCGGGCGACGCCGATACCGTCGCGCTGATCGACGTGTCGCGCGTGCCGTTCCGCACGGTCCAGTACCTGACGGTACCGTCGTTGCCGGAAGGCGTCGCGATTTCGCCGAACGGAAAGTGGATCGCCGTGCAGGCGATGGACGGCTCGAACCTGACGGCCGAGAACCCGGGCCGCCACAAGATCGGCAAGGTGCTGCTGTTCGAGATCCGCAACGGGCAGGCCGTGAAGGTGAGCGAGTTGCCCGGTGGCGAAGCCGCGCAAGGCATCGTGTTCACCGCCGACAGCCGGCACGTGATCGTGCAGTTCAACGTCGAACGGCAACTGGCGCTCTATTCGGTCGAAGGCGGCAAGCTGCACGATACGGGCAAGCGGATCGCACTGACGGGCGGGCCTTCTTCGTTGAGGACGTTGCCGCGCTGACGCGCACGGCATTCGTTCGTTCCGTTCCGCCAGTTCATGCGGCGCCCGGATTCGCCGGGCGCCCGTCAAAGCACACCTCCCGTGCGCCGCCGTTGCAACGCAACAATGGCGGAACTTTGTACCCAAAGCCACTTAACGCCGGATTGTTTAGTTAAACAAACTGAAAATTCGGGAAACTTCTTGTAGTGAATAAACAGTCGTTGCGGCACTGTAAGCCCCTGGGAAGCCTGTGACGCTCCAGGAGGCAGGGCGGTGGAGGCGACGGTTGCGGCGGCAACGATCGTCGCCGGGTGTTCGCATCTGAAAGTCAGCGTGACGTCGTTTGGGGGGGGCAGCCGACGCCACGCCGCGCGGCATCGATGTGCCGCGCAGGGGCGCAAGCCGGGCGGCGTGCCGGATGATCATCGGCGCCGGATCAATCGTTTTAATTAACGGTACTAAACGAAACAATGAAAAATCCACGACTCTTGCTCGCCGCCGCACTGGCTTGCGCGGCATTGGCCGCGTGTGGCGGCGACGACGTGAACAGTGTCCAGACGGCCAGCAACGGCGCAGGCGACACGCCGTCGACCGTCCCGCCGACGGCGGGGCCGTCGCAACCTTCCCGGCCGGATCAGCCGGCCCCGCCGAAGCGCACCGACATGGCGTTGACACAGTTCGTCAATCCGTTGATCGGCACGCAGGTCAATGCGGATTCCGGCTACGCGGGCAACGTGAGCCCGGGCGCGATGGTGCCGTTCGGGATGGTGAATTTCGGGCCGAACACGCCGCGCTACAACTTCAACGGCTCGGGCGGCTACCTGTCGACAGGCGGGTCGGGCGGCACCATCGACTTCTTCAGCGTGACGCACCTGAGCGGTGTCGGGTGCCCGGGGCAGGGCACGGTCGCGATGCTGCCGACCGACGCGGCGACGGCCGTGGCCTCGGGCGGCCGGCCGATCGGCATCGGGTACCGCTACGCGGATGAAACGGCCGAACCCGGGTACTACAAGGTGCGTCTCGCGAACGGCATCGTGACGGAGCTGAGCGCGACCGCGCGCGCCGGCATCGCGCGCTTCACGTACACGAGCAAGGACAAGGGCTTCTTCTCGATCGACGCGAAGCTGAACGGCAACAGCGATTCGGGCAGCACGAAGGTCACCGCGAACAACGTCGCGCTGGCGCTCGCGAGCGACGGCAAGTCGATGAGCGGGCAGGCCGTGGCGCCGGCGTTCTGCACGCCGTACGGCACCGTATGGAATGCGCCCGTGTATTTCTACGCGACCTTCGACAAGCCGCTGCGCAAGCAGGCGGGCACCTCGGCGGTGAATACCGCCAGCAACGGCGCGGCGACGCTGCAGTTCGACCTGACCGACGCGGACCGGACCGTCACCGTGAAAGTCGGGGTTTCGTCCGTCAGCGTCCGGAATGCGCAGGCGAACCTGAAGGCCGAGGGCGAGACGCTCGCGTTCGACGACGCACGCAAGAACGCGTCCGGCCTGTGGAACGACCGCCTCAACACGATCCAGATCGACCAGGCCGCGACGCCCGCAGCGTTGAATGCGACGCAGAAGGCGAACCTGACGAAGTTCTACACCGCGCTCTATCGCGTGTTCGGCACGCCGACGCTCTACAGCGACACGAACGGCGAATTCCGCAGCATGCGCCAGCCCAGGAACGCGGATGGCAGCTATCCGAAGTCGGTCGACCAGACCGGCACCATCCCGGCGCGTGCGACGGCGAAGGTCAGTGACTACGCATTCCGGCGCGCCGATGGATCGCAGGGCGGCGCAGGCAACCACTACACGGGGTTCTCGCTGTGGGACACGTACCGGTCGCAGGCGCAGCTGCTGGCGCTGCTCGCCCCGAAGGAGTCGAGCGACATGATGCAGTCGCTCGTCGTCGACGCATTGCAGTGCGGCGCGTTCCCGCACTGGGTCGACGGCAGCGACGACTCGACGCCGATGGCGGGCGACAACGCGCTGAACGTGATTGCCGGCGCGTACAAGTTCGGCGCGACCGATTTCGACCTGGTGTCGGCCGCCCGCCTGACGAAGCAGTCGGTGTTCGATCCGTCCAGCGCGTGCAACGATCGCACGAGCGCAGCGGGCCTGGCCAATTTCCTGACGGCCCACTACCTGTCGCAGAGCGATGACGGTCACTCGTCGTCGGCGACCATCGAGCGCGTGCTGAGCGACCGCTCCGCGGCCGCGTTCCTGCAGGCGCTGCCCGCCAGCGTGCTGAACGCGCCGTCGGTCGGCGTGACGCCGGACACCATCGGCACGCTGTACACGCGGGCCGGGTGGTGGCGCAACATCTTCGACTACACGAACAAGGTGATCGCCGCGCGCAACGCGCCGCCGGCCGGCTCGGCGCCCGGCACGCTGGGCACGCTGGTGCAGGGTTCGTTCCACGAATCGACGGAGCCGAACTACTTCTGGACCTTCGCGCAGGACTGGAGCGCGCTGATCGATGCGATCGGCGGCAAGCAGGCGGCCGTCACGCGGCTGAACAACCTGTTCGCGATCACGACGCCGTTCTCGACCGTGCCGTCCTCCGGCAGCCTGAACGGCGGCGAATCGTCGAACACCCTGTACATCGGCAACGAACCGTCGTTCCAGTCGCCGTGGGGGTACAACTGGGCCGGGCAGCCGAGCGGCGCACAGTACGTTCTCCCGATCATCATGTCGAAGGCGTTCACGACCGCCCGCGACGGGCTGCCGGGCAACGACGACATGGGCGCGACGTCGAGCTGGTACGTGTGGGCAGCGCTCGGCATGTTCCCGGTCATTCCGTCGGAGGCGGGGCTCGCGCTGTCCACGCCGCAGTTCAGCGGGATCACGGTGTGGTTCGGCAACGGCAAGACGCTGCGGCTCGAAAGCGACAAGCAGGTGGCGATGGACAGCGCGGGGCGCCCGTCGTTTGCGTATGTCCAGTCGCTGAAGGTCAATGGCGCGGACTACGCGGGGTCATGGCTGCCGCTGGGCAAGATCGCCAATGGCGGCACGATGAGCTACGCGCTGTCCGCGACGCCGACGCAATGGGCGGCCGCCGACAACCTGACGCCGCCGTCCGGGCCGAACGCGGACTACGCGCAGATGACGGCCGGCGGGTCGGCAGCGGCGATGCGCATGCGCGAGGCCGGCGCGCGCTAAACCCAAGCGGGCACGACGCGCAGGGGCCACCCTGCGCGCCCGTCGAGACGACGCCATCCGGGAGAACGACACCATGCAATCGACATCGCGCCGGAAATTCCTGTCTTACAGCGCAGCACTCGCCGGTACGAGCTGGCTCGCCGGTTGCAACGGCGATATCGATCCGGCATCGGGCACCGCCGGCACGCCGGGCGCCGACGGTCCCGCGACGGTCACACCGACCGTGCCGGGCGTGCCGAACGACCCGGCGCGCAGCCTGCTGGCCACGCAGGAACTTGCCACGAACTGGACGTTCGCATCGGCGAGCAGCCTGCCGGGCGCCGGCGGGGCGCAACTGTCGGGCGCCGCTGGCGTGGCGGGCATGGCGCCGGCAACGGTGCCCGGCACCGTGCTGAACAGCATGATCGTCAACGGCAAGTATCCCGATCCGTTCTACGGCCGCATCGTCACCGACACCATTCCCGATACGCTGAAAGACACCGACTACTGGTACCGGACGACCTTCGCGGCGCCGGCGCGGCAGCCGGGGCAGCGGCTGTGGCTGCGTTTCGGCGGCGTCAACTACTGCGCCGAGGTCTGGCTGAACGGCGCGCTCGTCGGCCGGCTGGAAGGCGCGTTCAAGCAGGGCGCGTTCGACGTCTCGCGGCTCGTGCCGCAGGCGGGTGGCGCGGCCAACCTCGCGGTGCGCGTGGTCAAGCTGGATTTCTCCGAAGGGCCGCTGCTGCCGAGCTACAAGAGCGGCGTCACGCGTGGCGGACGCAACGGCGGCCCGACCGGCGTCACGCTGAAGAACGGGCCGACGTTCTTCTGCTCGGCGGGCTGGGACTGGCTGCCGACGATCCCCGATCGCGCGCTCGGCATCTGGCAGCCGGTGACCTGGTTCACCACGGGTGCGGTGCGCATTGCGGCGATCCACGTCGCGCACACGCTGTCCGCGGACCTGTCGCGCGCCGAGCTGCGGCTCGATCTCGAACTGGACAACGGCTCGGGCGCCGATCTCGTCGCGACGCTCGTCGGCGCGATCGGCAACGGCACGCCGTTCAGCCACGACATCGCGATTCCCGCGTCGAGCACGACGACGAAGGTGTCGCTCACGTCGTCGGAGATCGCGGCGCTGTCGATCAAGCAACCGCGCCTGTGGTGGCCGAACGGGTATGGTGAACCGAATCTTCATGCGGTGACGGTCGGCGTCAAGGTCGGTCGCCTGCTGTCGGACGAGCGCACGCTGAACATCGGCCTGCGTCGCATCGAATACGCGCGCGACATCGGCATGGGCCGGCAGTTGAGCATCACGGTCAACGGCCTGCCGATCCTCGTGATGGGCGGCAACTGGGGGCTCGACGAAGCGTTGAAGCGCATTCCGCGCGCGCGGCTGTTCCACCAGGTGCGGCTCCATCGCGACGCGAACCTCAACCTGATCCGCAACTGGAACGGGCAGAGCACGAGCGACGATTTCTTCGACGCATGCGACCGCTACGGGATCCTCGTCTGGCAGGATTTCTTCTTCTCGACCGAAGGAGACGGGTCGGGCCCGGCCAACGTGCCGCGCGATCTCGACGACATCCGCGACGTGATCGCACGCCACCGTCATCGACCGTCGATCCTGCTCTGGTGCGGCGGCAACGAAGGTGCGCCGCCGCCGGCACTCGTCAAGGGGCTCGACGCGCTCGTCGCCGAGCTGGACCCGCAGCGCCTGTGCCTCACGAGTTCGGCCGGCGATACGGGCGCCGGCGCGGTGAACGGCTATTCGTCAGGCGGCCCGTACAACTGGGCGTCGCCGCAGGCCGCGTTCAGCCGCGGCTACGGCACGACGTCGGTCGCGTTTCACAACGAAGTCGGTTCGCACTCGATCCCGACGCTCGAATGCGTCGAAGCGATGCTGCCGCCCGCCTCGTACGAATGCCCCGACGACTTCTGGGCCGATCGCGACATGAACGGCAACGGCGCGTACTACCCGGCGGTCGGCAAGCAGGGCGGCGCCGGCTACATCGCGATGACGGCGCTGCGCTACGGCGCGATCCGGAATCTCGCGGACTTCGTGCGCAAGGCGCAGATGATGAACTACGAATGCATCCGCTCGATCTACGAGGCGAACGCGGCCGTGATGATCGGCCCGGTGGCCGGGAAGATCACGTCGCCGGCCACCGGCGTGATCATGTGGATGACGAACCCCGCGCAGCCGAGCTTCGTGTGGCAGATGTACAGCCACGATCTCGAGGCGCACGCGTCGTTCTTCGCGGTGCGGCACGGGTGCCGTCGCGTCAATGCGATTCTCGATGCGAGCACGGCCGACGTGACGATCGCGAATCACACGGCGGCGGCCGTCACCGGCCGCGTCGAGATGCGCGTGTACAACCTGGATGGCACGCTGAGCAGCCGGACGAGCGCGGATGTCGGCGGCGTCGCGAAGGCGTCGTACCGCGTGGTGGCGAACCTCGCGTCGGCGCTGGCCGCCGCGAAGTCGGACGTGTGCATCGTCGCGCTCGCGCTGACCGATGCGGGCGGCAATGCGCTGGCCGAGAACGTCTACTGGCGGCAGCGCGACGGGGGCGACGACGCATACACGTCGCTCGACACGATGCCGGGTGCGGCCGTATCCGTCCACGCATCGTCGGCCGAGGCCGACGACGTGACGACGCGCATCACGGTCGACGTCGCGAACCTCGGCGCCGCCGTCGCGCTGATGACGCACCTGCAGGTATTCGATCCGGCGACCGGCGCGCGTGTGCTGCCGGCGTTCTACAGCGACAACTACCTGAACCTGATACCCGGCGGGAAGCGGCAGATCACGATCGACCTGCCGCATGCGGGTGGCGCGCCGGTGTCGCGCGTCGCGCTGCGCGTCGACGGGTGGCGGCTCGATCGCCCGAACTGCCGGCTGGGGCTCGGCGGCGTGCCGGTGGTATTCAACGAGCGCGCGCTGGCGGTCGCGCCGGCGGTGCCGACGTTCGCGGCCTGCTGACGCAGGTGGGTGCTGCGTGAGGGCGCGCCAAGCGGGAGCGGGCCGGTGACGCGCCGCGTGAATGCGCGCGGTGTTCGTTGCCTGGCGGATAGCCGCCGGGCCGCTACTGCTTGAGGAATTTGTCGAGCCAGCGCGGTGTCGCCGCGCGATCGAAGACGACGTGCAGCGACGAACCGAATGCGCCATATTCGAGCCCGTGGCGTTGGGCAAGCAGCGTCAGGGACTGGGCGGTGTGAAACGAGATGTGCCCGTTGCGCGGCACGCAGTACCACCACTGATCGATGCCTTGATCGAGGATGTCCCGGGTGATCAGCGACGTCTGGAACAGCAGCGCGCCGTCGGGCTTCCGATGGCGCATGATCTGGTCGAAGAGGTCGACGGGCGCCTGATGATGCTCGAACACCTCGAATGACAGGATCGTATCGAAGCTGCCTTCGGGCGGAACCGGGTGCGAGAACGGATCGTACGACGTCACGTCCGCGAAGCCGCGCGATGCCAGCTTCCGTTCCAGCAAGCCCAGCCCCGAGCCGAAATCGAGCACCCGGCCTTCCCGCATTTCCGGAAAACTGGTGCAGATCAGGTCGGCATGCTGTTGCGGACGGATCTCGAGATACTCGGGGTCGTGGCGCGGGTAGTCGGCGTTATAGACATGCTGCGCGAAATCGTCGTGGGTCCAGCTGTCGAACATCGGGGCCCACGTGAAGCCGCATTGCTCGCATGCATGGTAGTAGACCGGCACCCCCGCATACGGGTCGACCTTTTTCCCGGCAATGAAGTCGGCGCCGCAGCGCGAAAAATCGACCAGGCCGCAGATGGGCGCGTGGGCAGCACACACTTTGCAGGCAAGGGCCGCCGGGTGGCGATTCAGGTCGTGATTCAATTCCCGTTCTCCTGTTCTCGCCAGCGGCGCGTGCATCTGACGGATGGTGCGGGAGAGGCTATCACAATCGCATCGGCCATCGCGGCCGTGCGCGGTGGCGTCGCCACGCGTGCCTACGGGCGCAGCAGATCGAACCCGCCGAATACGACGACACCGCTCAATACGATCATCGCGACGGAGTGCTGGCCGAAGTAGAGAATCGCGGCGGCAAGCCACGTCGTGATGCAGAAGGCGCCGATGCGGGCCATCGTGGGTTCCTCGAATACGTGATGAAGTGCGTGCGCGCCGCATGGCGCTCGCCGCTCGACAGGGCGAGCGGGGGCACACCGGCGCACGAAAAAGGCGACCCGCGCAGCCGCGACCGCGGCGCCGGCACGTACTGCGTGCCGCGCCCGGCAGGGCGGGAGTCGAAGCCGGCGGCGTTGCGCGCTCGTGCCCGGAGGCGATCGGCGCGCGAATCCCGCTGGCGAAGCCGCGATTTTACCAGCGCCGCCGGGCCGTCAATCTGGCCCTTTCGCGGCTAACCCGGTCGATCTTCGGCTAAATCAGTCCGTCCCCGATACTCAAGTTTCGTGTGACGAATGCCGTAAACATTCTGGAAGGCAGTTTCATCCCAGTCACGATTCGCTTACCGACATACGGACCGACACGATGCAGATCGATTTCTCCACGACCACACGCTCGCCGCTGGCGGACGGCAACCTGAACGCGAACGCTTCGTCCGGCGCTGCGGCGACGTCATCCACCGATGGCGCGACGCGTACCTCGGGTGCTACGAGTACGACCGCCACCTCCGGCACGAAGGCGTCGACCGGCGCCACCGGCGAAACGCTCGGCGCATCGGGCGCGTCGTCGGACGACCCGGCGGTCAGCCAGTTGAAGGCGCTGATCGAGCGGCTGCAGAAGCAGCTCGCGGCACTGGAGCAGCAGATCGCGAGCGCGAGCCAGCGCGCGAAGGACGACCCGGCCGCGGCGATCGAACAGCAGTCGCTGAGCGCGCAAGCCAGCGCGATCTCGGGGGCGCTTTCGACCGCGATCTCGCAACTCGCGGCGGCGATCCAGAAATCGGGCGGCTCGCAGGCGGGCGGGCTGGTGTCGACGCAGGCCTGACCGGTCGCGGCCGTGTCGGCCGCACGCATTACAATCGCGAGCACGTCTCCCTCGACAGGACGGCTGAACGATGAATGCGGAATTCAACGACGACGACCTCGCCCGCTTCGAGTCGCAAGGCGGCACGCCGCTGCCGGCGGCCGATGAGCAAGGATGGCTGGAACACGACGGCGCGCGCATCTGGCACGCGTCGTTCGGCCATGGCCCGGCGGTCGTGCTGCTGCACGGCGGCCTCGGCCACAGCGGCAACTGGGGCAACCAGGTGCCGGCGCTGCTCGCGGCCGGCTACCGCGCGATCGTGATCGACAGCCGCGGCCACGGCCGCAGCACGCGCGACGACGAACCCTATTCCTACGAACGCATGGCGTCGGACGTGCTGGCGGTCCTCGACGCGCTGCACGTCGACCGTGCACGCTTCGTCGGCTGGAGCGACGGCGCGTGCATCGCGCTCGTGCTGGCCGATCGCGCGCCGGAACGGGCGGCCGGCGTGTTCTTCTTCGCGTGCAACATGGACCCGAGCGGGACGAAGGAGATCGTGCCGAGCCCGCTGCTCGACCGCTGTTTCGCGCGGCACCGCAAGGACTACGCGGCACTGTCCGCGACGCCGGACCAGTTCGACGCCTTCGTCGCGGCGGTCAGCGAAATGATGCGCACGCAACCGGATTACCGCGCGCAGGATCTCGCGGCGATCGCCGTGCCGGTGACGATCGTGCTGGGCGAGCACGACGAATTCATCCGGCCCGAGCACGCGGCGTACCTGGCGCGCACGATTCCGGGCGCGACGCTGACGACCCTGCCCGGCGTGAGCCATTTCGCGCCGCTGCAGCGGCCCGAGCGGTTCAACGCGGCAATGCTGGCGTTTCTCGAGCGGCTGCCGGGGTGATGGTCGCGCGGCCCGCCGGCGGCCGCATTATCCATCGCTGTGCCGATTTCATCCGTTCGACGAAGGCGGTTCTTCTACCCAGCCCTGTTCGGCGTACGGGTCGAAAGACGGCACGACGCGGCCGAAAAGGTTCGCCGGGCTGCGAACAAGAGCGTGGGCCTGAAGTGAATGCGGTGTCTCGCATGATCGAGATACCAACGCTGCGTCGGACATGCTCCGATGCGGACGTGCATCGCCAGGCATGGGAATCCCCTGCCGTTCGGAAGGGGACGGCGCCAAAAGATTTTCTTTCGTCTCGCGCAACATATCGTCGATTGTTGGCGGCGGATCGACAGGGGATAGTCCTGCTTCGGCAGGCCGGCCACTGCGATTTCCGCATGGCGTGGCCGGACCGTTGTCCACGCAACCATCAGAAATCAAAGGAACCGCCACCATGCGATTCAACGCGACACGCTTCGCCGCGACCCTGCTCGTCGCCGCGTGCGCCACCGCCGCGGCCGGCCGCGCGGCCGCCGTCACCCAGGACGAACTCCACGACACCGTCACCCGCCACATCGCGCCGTTGATGAAGCAGTACGCGATTCCCGGCATGGCGATCGGCATCATCGCCGATGGCAAGCCCTACGTGTTCGACTACGGCGTGATGTCGACGCAATCGGGCAAGCCCGTCACCGGCGAGACGCTGTTCGAAATCGGCTCCGTCAGCAAGACGCTGACCGCGACCCTCGCGGCCGACGCGCAGGAGGGCGGCGAACTGTCGCTGGCCGACCCGGTGGGCAAGTACCTGCCCGCGCTGCAGGGCAAGCCGTTCGGTGTCGTGACGCTGCGCGATCTCGGCACGCACACGTCCGGCGGCATGCCCGTGCAGGTGCCGGACAGCATCCGCGACGACGCGGGCCTGATCCGCTATCTCGACGCGTGGCGGCCCGCGCACGCGCCGGGTACGTACCGTACGTATTCGAACGTGTCGGTCGGCATGCTCGGGTGGCTCACCGCGAAGGCGATGCACAAGGATTTCGCGGTGCTGATGGAGCAGCGGCTCTTTCCCGCGCTCGGCATGACGCACACGTACATCAACGTGCCCGATGCGCGCCAGGCCGACTATGCGCAGGGCTATACGCAGGACGGCAAGCCGATCCGGATGACGGGCGGCATGCTGTGGCAGCCGGCCTACGGCGTGCGGACCACGGCGGCCGACCTGCTGCGCTTCGTGCAGGCGAACATGGGGCTGATCGAAACCGCGCCGCGCCTGCAGCGCGCGCTCGAACGCACGCACACCGGCTATTTCCGCTCGGGGCCGCTGACGCAGGACCTGATCTGGGAACAGTATCCGTATCCGGTCGCGCTGCCGACGCTGCTCGAAGGCAACTCGATGAAGATGCTGCGTGACGGGCTACCGGCCGCCGCGATCAAGCCGCCGCTCGCGCCGAGCGCGGACACGTGGATCAACAAGACGGGCTCGACCAACGGCTTCAGTACCTATGTCGCGTTCGTCCCGTCGAAGCGGATCGCGATCGTGATGCTCGCGAACCGCAGCTATCCGAACGAGGATCGCGTGAAGGCCGCGTACGGGATCCTCGGGGCGCTCGACGGCCGGCGGTAACGTTTCCGACGCCGTGGCCGGTGCGGCTCATGCCGTCGGCTGCGCTTCGTACGCGACGAAGATCTTCCGCGTGCGCTCGACGACTTCCCACGTGCCGCGAAAGCCCGGCGGAATGACGAAGCGATGGCCGGCGCGCAGGGTTTTCGCGTTGCCTTCCTCGTCGGTGATCACCGACGTGCCTGCCAGGATCTCGCAGTATTCCGCTTCGGTATACGCGACCCGCCAGCAGCCCGGCGTGCTTTCCCAGATGCCGGTCGAGAAGCGGCCGCACGGGCTCGTGAAGCCGGGCGTGAGCGTCTGCAGCGGGTCGCCCGCCAGCAGCTTCTCGGGCGCGACGCGGTATTGCACGGGTTCGCCGTTCGGGGTGAGGGCATCGGTGATGGCGGTAATGTCGAGCACGGCTGGCCTCCTGAGTCGTTGTGCTGAGTCGTTGTGAAATGAACGCGCCGACGGCGCGTTCGCATGATTCCATACTTGCGGGCGGGTTTGGCGGTTGCCGGTGCCGCGTCTCGTGTCGCGAACGCACGGCCGTGACGAACGCTTATGATGAGCGGACGACGCGCCGGCCGGATGCGCGAGAGGCGAAAGGAGAAAACGGTTGGGCATCACATGGGATGGAATAACGGGCGCCGATGTGCTCGACGACGCGCAGGTCGCGAGCCGGCACGCGCTGGCCGATGCGGCGCGCAACGGCGACTGGGCGACGATGCTCGACTGCATTGCAAAAGAGCACAAGCTCGTCAACGCGACACGGCTCGGCGGGAAGTCGCTTTATACCCCGCTGCACCAGGCTGCCTATGGCGGCGCGCCGCAGGAGGTCGTCGTCGAACTGTTGCAGCTCGGTGCGTGGCGCATGCTGCGCGATGCAGACGGCGCGCGCCCGGTCGATATCGCCGCGCAGCGCGGGCATCGGCACCTGATCGATCTGCTGACGCCGCAGCCGCGACGCTTCGTGCCCGACGAAACGCTGCGCGACATCCAGCGCCACTTCCACGCGATGATGCTCGGCCGCATCGCACACCTGCGCGTCGACGCGCTGCGCCTGCCCGAACTCGAACCGCTGCTGGAACTCGACGCGCAGGCCGACAGCGTATGGTTCGGCGTGCCGGGCATGTATGGCGGGTTCGGCTATGCGCTGCACGCCGACGGCGCCGCGGCCATGCTCGTGTCGAAGAGCTGGAGCCGCGTGGTCGGCGGCTCGGGCCAGCGGCACGAGATCACGGCGCACGGCTGCACGTTGGTCGAAGAAGGTTTCGTGTGACGGCCTTGCGCCGTCACGTTACCGCTCAGGCGAGCACCGTGGGCGCTGCCTTGACCGCCGTCGCACCGTGCGCAGCCGACGCCCGCGCGGCCGCCGCGCCCGCCAGCCGCCGATAGCGCGCGAGCGCCCACAGCGGGAAATACGCGGTATAGCCGTGATACTTCAGGTAGAAGATGCGCGGAAAGCCCGGCGCATTGTGCGAGCGGTGCCACCAGAAGCCGTCTTCCTGCTGGACCGACAGCAGATACGCGATGCCGCGCTTCACCGAATCGGATTCGCAATCGCCGAATGCCATCTGCGCGAGCAGCGCCCACGCGGTGAAGTTCGACGTGCTCTCGCCGCCATTGGTGCCGCCCAGCTTCGGGTCGATGTAGCTGTCGTTCGTCTCGCCCCAGCCGCCGTCCGCGTGCTGCCGTGAGCGCAGCCATTCGATCGCGCGCGCGATATACGGCTGCGACTTGTCCTCGCCGGCGAGCGCGAGGCCGGCCAGCACGCTCCACGTCCCGTAGATGTAGTTCGTGCCCCAGCGGCCCCACCAGCTGCCGTCGGGCTGCTGCGTGCGCTTCACGTAGTCGATGCAGCGCGCGACCGACTCGCGTTCGTCCGCGCGTTTCGTCACGCCGAAGCACAGCAGCACGCGGCCCGACACGTCCTCGGTCGGCGGATCGAGCAGCGCGCCGTGGTCGGCGAACGGGATCGCGTTCAGGTACATGCGGTCGCAGTCGGCGTCGAATGCCGCGAAGCCGCCGTTGCGCGACTGCAGCCCGCGCATCCAGTCGAGCGCGCGCGCGACGCGCGGCGCATACGGGTTCGTGCCGTCCGCGTTGGCATGCGTGCGGCCGCGGCGATCGAGCATCGCGGTGACGACCGCCGTATCGTCGATGTCGGGGTAGTACGGGTTCGCGTACTGGAACGCCCATCCGCCCGGCTGGACCTCGGCCGGCGCGTTCTCGATCCAGTCGCCGCGCAGGTCGTTCACCTGGCGTTCGGCCAGCCAGTCGTACGCGCGTGCGATGCGTTCGTCGAGTGCGCGCCGTGCGTCGCCCGGCTCGCCGTCTTCCGCCACCGCCACGCCGCGCGCCTGCTCGAGCGCCATCGTGCTCCACGCGGTATCCCACACCGGCGACAGGCACGGCTGGCAGTACATGCTGCCGTCCGGCCGCGTGACCAGCAGCTTCTCCAGCGCGTTGTCGCAATCGCGCCGCAGCGGATGGTCGTCCGGGTAGCCGAGCACCTGCATCATCTGGTTGGCATACACGATCGGCGGGAAAATGCCGCCGAGCCCGTCCTCGCCGTTCATGCGCTCCGCGCACCACGCCTCGGCATGGCGGATCGCGCGCTGTCGCAGCCCCTTCGGCATCAGCGGTTCGACATGGCGCACCGTGCGGTCGAGCGCGAGGAACAGCCGGCGCATGCCGCGCGCGGGCGGGAAGTACCGGCGTTCCTCGTCCGGCGGCGTGACGAACAGCTCGCGGATCGAGACGTTGCGCGGATTGCGCGCGCGCGCCTTCAGCGAGCACAGCACCAGCAGCGGCACCATCGTCGTGCGCGCCCAGTACGCGACCTTGTACATCGAGATCGGCACCCACTTCGGGAACAGCACGAATTCGATCGGCATGAACGGCGTCGCGCGCCACGGCACCTGGCCGAACGTCGCGAGCAGGATGCGCGTGAACACGTTCGCGCGGGCCGCGCCGCCGAGCTTCAGGATCGCGTCGCGCGCGCGGACCATGTGCGGCGCATGTTCGCTGTCGCCGGCCGCCTTCAGCGCGAAGTACGCCTTCACGCTGCACGACACGTCCGGATCGCCGTCGACGTACAGCGCCCAGCCGCCATGCGTGTCGAGCCGCTGGTTCGCGCGCAGGTAGCGCGCCATCTTCTCCTGGCGGATGTCGTCGATCTTGTCCATGAAATGCATCATCAGGATGTATTCCGCGGTGATCGTCGCGTCGGATTCGAGTTCGAAACACCAGCTGCCGTCGGGCTGCTGGAGACGCACCAGGGCGTCGCGTCCACGGGCGATGGCGGTGTCGAGCGCGGACCAGGGGGAGGAGGTCGGTGTAGTCATGCGGCGGATCATACCATCCGGCCGGAATGTTTATATCGAGACGCCGGGTGCTACCATCCGCACCATGAAAAAACACCTCGAACCCGCGCCGCACGATGCGTCCGCGCCCGTCGAACCGGCTGGAACGGCCGGCGCGCGGGCGCCTGACGCAGCCTCGGCGCCGGCTGTCCCCACCGCCGGCGTGCGTCGGAAAAAAGCGCCGGATCAGGTGCGTGCGCAGTTGCTGGCGGCTGCATCGGAAATCGCGACACATCACGGCGTGGCCGCGTTGACGCTCGATGCGGTGGCCGAGCGGGCCGGCGTGACGAAAGGCGCGCTGCAGTATCACTTCGCGAACAAGCAGGGGCTGCTGGATGCGCTGTTCGGCCAGGCGACCGAGCGGTTCGCCGCGCAGATGGCCGCGCGGGTGGCGGCGGATGCCGAAGGCGCCGGCGCGGTGGCGCGGGCCTACATGCACGCGGTGCTCGACGAGTCGCATTCGGTCGCGAGCACCGACGTGCTGCGCGTGCTGGTCGCGTCGATGATTACCGACCAGGACACGCGCGCGCGCTGGTCGGTGCCGATGCGGGAATGGACGCGGCCGGACCCCGTGCCGCTCGAGCAGGCCGCGACGCTGATGATCTGCCGGCTCGCCGCCGACGGGCTGTGGATTTCGAAACTGCTCGACAGCCTCGAGATCTCCGCCGAATTGCGCGCGGAGATCGGCCGGCAACTCGATGCGATGAGCCGCGGCGTGTTTCCGAAGGGGCGCGACGGCGCCGCGTGATGCACGCGTCGTGGCGTATGGCCGACCGCGCGCCCGCGCGACGGCCGGCATCACCGCGCGCGTCGACGTCAGCGGCACGGGCCGGCAGACGCCTCGGCGGTGTCGCATCGCACCGCATCGGCCAATGCCTCGCCGATCGCGTGCTGAACGGCGGCCGGGTTTTCCAATAGATAGAAGTGCCCGCCGTCGAACGCGCGGAAGGTGACCGTGTGCCGTGATGCGCGCGACCAGTCACGCTGCCCGGCGGGGCTCAGCAACGTGTCGTCGCGGCCCGAGAAGACCGTGACGGGGCAGGGCAGCGCCGTTGCGGACGGCAGCGGGAAGCACGCCTCGATCACGCGGAAATCCGCCTTGGCCAGCTTCAGCAGCATCGCCCGCAGCGCGTCGTGCTCGGCCACTTCGCGCGGCGTGCCGCCGAGCGACACGACATAGTCGACGATGTCCGCGTCGTTGCGCCGGTGCACCGGCGCGCCATCAAGCGGCGCGTGGCGATGCGGGTAGAACGGCGCGTCCGTGCCGGACGCACCGAGCCAGACGGGCGGATGCCCCAGTTGCGCCATGTCGCGCGCGAAACAGTACGCGATCAGCGCCCCCATGCTGTGGCCGAACACCGAGTAGTCGCGCGGCAGCAGCGGCCGGAGCGCCCGCAGGAAGTCGATCAGTTCGGATAACGTATCGATCGCGCGCGTGCCCAGGCTTTTGCCGCGACCGGGCAGTTCGATCAGCCAGACCTCGATATCGTCCGGGAAGGACGCCGCCCACCGGTAGTAATTGGCCGCCGCGCCGCACGCGTGATGGAACACCAGCAGCCGGTGCCGAGCCGTCGGGCGCTCGCGCGGGATGGTGAGGGTACTGGGTAGCAAGGCCATGCGTCGGGACTCCGCTTTAAAAACGAACCATACAAAATATTCAAACAATTAAGCCGATTATCGATTTAATCGAAAGGACAGATTGTTTGTCATCGATTCACATATTTATAAACAATGGACTGGATTATTGGCCGGCGCCGCGTATGATTTACTTTGTTTTTATTCAATAGAAATGTAATTGTTTTTGGATGGCTTATGGTAAAGTCTGCTCGCTTCGATTTCAAAGTGCTTGCATCGTTACCCGGCATGGCTGGGCGTGCTGTTTTTATAGAAATATCGAATCATGTTATGCGTGTGACACGCTTGATCGATTATTGAAACGAGAGAGACATGGAAGCCGAAATGCCGAACCACGACACCATTTTCAAGGTGGTCGTCAATCACGAGGAACAATACGCGATCTGGCCGGACGACAAGCTCGTGCCGGACGGCTGGCGGGCGGCGGGCCCGTCGGGAACCCGGGACGCCTGTCTCGAATGGATCAACGCCAACTGGACCGACATGCGGCCATTGAGCGTCCGGGTCGCGCTGTCGGCCTGACGGTCGACGCGTCGCGCCACGCACGGCGCAATAAAAGATAAAGGAACGATGCGGCCTCTCGCGGCCCGGTGACGGGGCGCGCGGGCGCATGCAGCGTTTCGCCGAGAGAATCCGAGGGCAAACACACCATGTCTGTCGATGATCGCCTGGGGGTCTTCCTCAATACAGGCATTCTGGCTTCGCGCGCGCATGACCTGGGCCGGCTGATCGAGCAGCAGGACGCGCTCATGCAGCAATTCATGGCAGCGAAATTCGAGCCGGCCGCCTGCGCCGCGCTGTTGCGCGACGCGATTGCGCGCTATCCGTTCCTGGAGGAGCTGTTCGATCCGGATTCGGTGGCGGCCGGCGGCTGCATCGCGAGCCGCGCGCTGCTCTACGATCTGCATCAGCAGCGCGACCGCTGGACGCTCGCGCTCGCGCCGCGGCACGGCGAGCCGATCGTGCTCGACACTGCCGCCGGCGACGTGCCGCAACTCGCGAACGCGCTGCGCGACGCGCTGCAGCGCAACCATTGGCAGCCGCTGTCCGCGCTGTACGCGGATCCCCGCCTGCTCGGCTGCGAACGGCCCGCGGGCGACGCGGCGCTGGCATGGCCGGCGTTCGACGGCCCGGGCATCCAGCGGCTCGAACACGCGTCGCTGCTGATCGCCTCCGACACCACCCGCCTGTTGACGGACCCGATCAGCCTCGCGATCGGCGGCAACGTCGGCCTGCCCGATCTCGATCGCGCGCCGTCCAACCTGGGCCAGCGGATCGACGGCATGCTCGTCACGCATGGCCATCTCGACCACTGGCATGTCCCGACGATCCTGCGGCACGGCGGCGACGGATCGGTGCCCGTCATCGTGCCGCGCATCCCGGTCGCATCGCTGCTGGCGCAGGACGACATGCAGCAGTCGCTGCGTGACGTCGGGCAGACGGTGCTCGCGCCCGGCTGGGGCGAGACGGTGCGGATCGGCGACATCGAGATCGACATCCTGCCGTTCTACGGCGAGCAGCCGACCATCGGCGCGGCCGTGCCGCCGCACGACGTGCGCAACTGGGGCAATTGCTACCGGGTCACGACGCCGCAGTTCTCGGTGATCCTGCTCGTCGACAGCGGCGAGGATGCGAAGGGCTCGGTGATGGACGTGATCGACCAGTCGGTCGCCCGTCGCGGCCGGCCCGACCTGGTCCTGAGCTGCTGCCGCGAACTGCGCAAGGCGCCGTTCTGGCAGGGCCTGTTCACGTTCTGGATGGTGCTGCCGATGACCGAGCTGCAACGCCTGCCGCGCATCGCGGAGGCGGGCGACGGCCCGTCCATCACGCTCGGCCCGGACGGCATCGGCGAGCTCTGCGCACGCGCCGGCGCGCGCGCGTTCGCGCCGTATGCGAACGGGTTCTGCGGCATCGCCACCGAGATCGGCGACATCGGCTGGATCAACGGCGAGCCCGCGGAAGCCGACACGCTCGACCAGATCGACGCGCGCATCGGCGCACTCGGCGGCGCCACCCGCGTGATTCGCTGGCTGCCCGGCGACGTGCTGCGTCACCACGGCGACTGGCAGGTGTCCTGATTTTCTTCCCGTCGACAGGAGCCCCACGATGACTGGCAGCAAGATTGTGCCGATGCCGCGGATTCGCTACGACGGCAGCCGCAGCATGCGCGACGTTCTGGCCGGACTGAAGCATCCGGCCGTGCTGGAAGGCTTCATCGAAGCCTGGCCCGCGCGCACGCGCTGGACGCCGGATTTCTTCGTCGAGCGCTACGGCGAGCACGAGATCACGGTGGAGACCTCGCAGCTGTCGCCGACGCCGACGCAGCCGGACCTGTACCTGGGCGCGCGCCGCTACGAGACCGCACGCCTCGGCGCAACGATCCGGGCGATGCAGGCGCAGGGCAGCGCCCGCACGGCGTACATCACCTACGCGGCGATCTATTCGACGGCGCCGGCGTTGAAGGACGACATCGCGCCGCTGCACGAGCAGCACGGCTTTCCCGGCTGGATGCCGCACTGGCTGCGGCGCAGGCTGGTGTTGCGGCCGGGCTTCTGGCTCGGCCCCGCCGGGATCTCGTCGCCGATGCATTTCGACCGGCACGAGAACCTGAACGTGCAGGTGTACGGCCGCAAGCGCTGGGTGCTGTTCGCGCCCGGGCAGTCCGCCAACGTGTATTACCGGCAGCGCCGCGACCTGCCGGTGATCTTCAGCCCGGTGGACATGAGCGATCCGGACCCGGTGCGGTTTCCGCGCGTGCAGTCGGCGCCGCGCCACGACTTCGTGCTGGAGGCGGGCGAGGTGCTGTACCTGCCGCCCGGCTGGTGGCACTACGTGGAATCGCTGAGCGATTCGATCAACGTGAATTACTGGTGGTGGTCGCCCCGCGCCGTGCGGACCTTCTGCCGGGTCGAGCTCGCGAGCCTGTGGCAGGCGCTCGCGCGCCGGTGGGGCCGCGCGGCGGGCACGGCCGGCAAGCCGATGTCGATGCCGCGCTGACGCGCCGGCGCCACGCCGTTCGTTCTATCGGGCCGCCGTGCCGGCGGCCGTGTCTCTTCAGGAAGCCATGATGCAGAACGAGTTTGATTTCACCGTCATCGACGCGCTGTACGCGACCGGCTATCACGGGCCACGCGCGCTCGACAAACCGGAGTTCTACTGGCGCTCGATGCTGGGCTCGATGGTCGCGTATCGCGACAGCTTCTTTCGCCCGCTCGGCGAGGAGATCGCGCCGGCCGACGCGCGCGACGGCATCGAGATCGAAGCCGCGCGCTGCGAATACGAGGGCAGCCGGTTTCATCACGCGCTGCCGATGAACATCTCGTCGCTGCGGCAGTTCGCGAACCACTGGCACCTGGTGCTGCCGACCATCTCGACGCTGCGCGACGGGTATTGCCGCCTGCGCGGCCACGACGGCGCGGTGTCGATGCTCGACCTGTGGTTCATCAGCAAGCTGTGCCAGCTGCTGCCCGCGTACCTGATCCGCCGGCGCGAGCAGCCGGCCGACCCGGATGCCATTCCCGTCGTGCCGTCGATCATCTACCGGATCTCGCTCGGCATGCACCGGATCGTGCATATCTCGCTGATCAAGCGGATGGCGTCGGGCGGCGATCCGGCCGCGCCGTGCCTCGCCAGCGACGCGTATTACCTGGTCGCCGAGGCGGCGGGCCTGCTCGTCGGCCGCAACTCGGTGTGCGCGGGGCCGCAGACGATGGTCGAGCAGGCCTATCGCGCGATGATCGAGCCGGCGCCGCTGGCGGGCGCCGAAGCGAGCGCGGCCGAGCCCGGCTTCTACCGCTACGCGGCGGCGTTCCTGAAGCTCGAAGCCGAAAAATACCTGTTCGCGGTGCGTGCGGCGCAGCAGTTGCGCGCGCTGATCGTCGCGCTCGACGCGGTGCCCGGGCAGGCGCGCACGCACGCGTTCCGCGACGCGCTGGCGCGCTTCGAGGACTGGTCCACCGAACACACGAGCCCGCTCGCGCACGAAATCGCCCGCGAGGATCTGACGATGCTGCTGCAGGGCGACGAGGCCGAGATCGCGCGTGCGCGGCAATGGCCGGCGGGGACGGTGCTGCGCCAGATGACGGCCGGGCTGAACCAGCTCGTCGCCGCGGCGGACCGGATGTGCGTGGCCACGCTCGGCGCGCACGGGCCGGCGCTGCTGGCGGAGATCGACGCGATGCGCGATGCGCCGCGCGACGCTGGCGCATGGTCGGCCGACGCGTTCGCGGCGCATGGGCTCGACGCGGCGGCGGCGCGGGCGACGGCGGACGCGCTCAATACGTACCTGCACGACGAGCGCGCCGCGCAGCGGATCTTCACGCGGCTCCAGCAGGAAGTGGATCGCACGCTCGGCATCGACGACGCCATCGCGCCGTACTCGGCCGACGACATCGCCGCCGTGTTCGGGCCGCGGCTGCGCCACTGCATCGCCGAACACTTCGCGGCACCGGACGTCGCGGACCACGCGGTCCGTTGACGCGCGGCGCGCCGGGCGCGACCCGCCGCGCCGTCCTCCATGTCCTTCACGTCCTTCATGCATCCAGACAGGGGCTACCATGCGTACCACTTCGCTTTCAGCCTATCAGTACCGCTTCTGGCTCGAGTGGCAGCTCAATCCGCACTCGTCGGCCTACACGACCGCGCTCGTCTACCGCCTGTCGGGTCCGCTGGATCGCGACGCGCTGCGGCGCGCGCTGGATGCGTTCGTCCACGAGCATGACGAAGGATGCCGCAGCACGTTCCGGATGGGCGACGCCGGCGTGGTGCGGGACGTGCACGACCGCGTGACGGTCGCGCTCGACTACCGCGACGCGCGGGCGGCGCCGGCGCTGGACGCCGCCGAGGCCGACGCATGGATCGCCGCGCGCGCGGCGCACGTGTTCGCGCTCGACGACGCGCCGCTGTTTCGCTTCGCGCTGTTGCGCGAGGAGGCCGATGTGCACCGGCTCGTGCTCAGCTTTCCGCACATCATCTCCGATGCGTTTTCGGCGGTGTACATCAACCAGCGGCTGACGGCGCTGTACAACCACGCGCTCGGCGTGGGCCCGGCGCCCGCCCGCACGTTGCGCGGTCTCGGCGAGCAGCTCGCGTTCGAAGCCGCGTACCGCGCGTCGCCGCGCTACGACGAAGACCTCGCCTATTGGCTCGGCGCGCTGGCGCACGCGCCGCTCGGGCTCGAGTTCGAGGCGGCGGCAGCGGCAGCGGCGTCGGCCGCTCCGGGCGAGGGGCGCATCCACCGGCTGCGCTTCGATGCGGACATCACGCGCCGGCTGCGCGCGCGTGCCCGCGCGAGCCGCTCGACACCGTTTCTCGTGCTGTCGAGCCTGTTCGCGATCGCGCTGGCCCGCTGGCAGGACGTGCGCGAGCTGGTCGTGACCTATCCCGTCAACATGCGCTCGCCGGGTTTTCGCGATGCGAGCGGATGCTTCGTGAACAACCTGCCGATGATCTTTTCGCTGCGGCAGGGCGATACGTTCATCGACATCGTCGCGCGCACCACCGCCCAGCGTGCGGAGGCCAAGTGCCATCAGCAGCTGTCGCTGACCGATCTCGTGACGGCACTGCGGCGCACGCGCTCGCTGGCCGATGCGCCCGTCTTCAACGTCGGCGTGACGGAAGCGTTCTTCGTGCAGGACGCACCGCTCGCCTTCCACGGCGTGCAAGCGGAATTGCTGCCGGCGGTCGCCGCCGAGCGGCCGTTCGACCTGAACTTCGCGTATCAGCTGACGCCCGACGGCCTGCACGTGAATCTCGAATACGACACGGGCCGCGTGCCGGCCGCGCGGATCGGCGAGTTCGCCGCGTCCTTCGGCCGGCTGCTGCGCGCGTACCTGGACGACGACGCGCAGCCCGCGCTCGCGGTCGACCTGCTGGCGCCCGAGCAGCGCGCGCGGCAGGTCGACCG
>NZ_JAAGPC010000051.1:0-49933 GCF_017104595.1 Burkholderia sp. Tr-20390
CCGAGGATCAGCTCGCTTTCATCAAGCGCCCACACTTATCGGCTGTTAATTTTTAAAGAGCGTTTCTGCGAGGAACTTCGTGTTTCTCAGCAGCGCTGCGTTTTCAGCAGCAGAGAAGCGAGATTATGAACCGTGTTTCGCAGTTCGTCAACAACTTTTTAACATCATCGTTGCGACTGCGTGGCTCAACTTCCAGGCCAGCTGCGCGCTCCAGACTCCAGCACACCACCCGCCCTGCTTCCCTTCTCCCGCGCTGCGTTTCCGTTAGCGCGAAAGAGGCGTGATTGTAGGTAGCTCGCGACGTTCGCGCAAGGGGTTTGAAGCAACTTTTTTACAAAAGCTGCAATTCGGCCAGCCAGCCATGTGTCGGCACGAGACCGCTTATGGTGCAAAGAACGGACTAGAATGTGAGGCTCTTCGCCTCTTTCTATATACGTCTTTAATATGCGCCAGCGAATCGCCAAACGCCTCCCCCCCGATGCCGACAAACTGGTCGGCCTGTCGCTTGCGCTCTTCGCCTCGGGCAGCCGCATCGAGGACCGCTTCTGGGAAGCGAAGCTCGATGCGCTGCTCTCCAAGATTGTCCGCAACGGCAACCAGACCACGCTCGACGCAGCGCTCGACCATCTGCAGCAGAATCATCCCGACGCCTATGGCGCGCTCGCCGACATGGCCGAGACGCACAGCGAGTCGATGGCGATCGAGCACGACGGCCAACCGTTCGATGCGCTACTGGTCGCCGTCCCGGTTCTCGCATGGACGCGCTACATGATTCCATCGGGCCCGCTCAAGGGCGACGTTGCCGACGCACTTCGAACGCACCTGCAGGCGCACGTCCTTGCGAACGGTACCCTCGTCGGGCTTGCCCCGTTCCTCTACAGCATCGACCAGTTGCCGCGACACCACGTCGAGACCTACCGGCTCGCCCAGCAGCTCGCGCATGGGGCGATCAGCCAGCACACGCCCAAGCTCAGCTTCGGCGACCTGCCCGAAACCTCGCCGATCCTCGCCGATCCGCGCTTCCTGCTCGCCGTCGTTGCGGCCCCCGCCGGCGCACCGCTGTTCCGCTGGCAGGAAGAAGAAAACGGCAGCCGGATCGAACGCGGCCAGTGCCTCGAGCAATGGACGGCCCAAGGCGGCCCGAACCTGTCGATCGCGCTGCCCGGCTGCGAATTCGAATGCCTGCTTCCGGACGCGTACTACTCGGCCTGCCGGGATGCGGACGAACGGATACGTCCACATACGGTCCGAACGGCCATTCGTTATCTATTCGACACACTTGGTGCAGCACCGCAAGAGCTGCGCGCGGTGGTCGCCGGCTTCGGCGAACGCCGTATCGACGAGTACCGTGTCGGCTTCACGCGGCGTGCCAGCAACGACGTAATCTACGGCGTCGTATGGCCGCTCTACGGCCGTGAAAACGGCGACATGTCGATCGACAGTGCGACGCTCGAAGGCGAAGCGCCGATCGAAGGCCCGGTCGAGGAAATCGTGAGTCTGCTGAAGGAATGCGGCGTAACCGACGTCCGGCGGCACGCGGGCCGCTTCGAACCCGAATATTGCGATGACTGCGGCGTGCCGCTCTACGCAGATCCGCTCGGTGAAATCGTCCACGCAGAAATGCCGGAAGACGCGTCCCCCGCCCAGCCGCACTTCCACTAATCCGCAGCACAACAGGCCCGACGGCCTGCCCACCTGAAGCCGCTCACGGTTCCCGCCGGAGCGGCTTTTTACTTGTCTGTCCTCCCGTCGCCCGAAATTTCATACTTTTCCTAAGCCTTTCAGCCAAGCAGACATCGTGTAAGGTCTTTGTCATTATCAGACCCAAGGCATGCCAGACGGCAGATCAATGGCTCACATTACGGAGGTTGAATATGCGGTTCCTGATGCTCAATTCAGACGCCGAGCGGCGTGACGGACTGAAGGCCCTGTTGCGACAGATCGACCGTCACGCCGGAATCAACGACGTGCCCGACAGTTTTCAGGCGCGCAGGCTGCTGCGCAACCAGCGTTTCGACCTGGTCGCGATCGACTGGCTCGACGTCGGCCGGCTCAGCGAGCTTCAGGCGCTCTGCAGCGCGTGCTCGCCGACACCCGTCGCCGTCCTGGTCGACGAAACTTCGCCCGAAGCGATCCAGCGCTTCTTCAATTACGGTGTCGCCGGCGTGATCCCGCATTCCACGCGGCCACACCTGATCGTGCGTGCGCTCGAGATCGTGCTGCTGGGCGGACACTACATTCCGCCGATCGCGCTGCGCCTGCTGCCTTCCACTGCTGCGGCGCGCTACGATGCCCATTTCCAGACGCTCGCCGGGTCGCTTCCCCGGCGGCCGCCGAGCGGCCTCCTGTCGCCGCGGCAAGCGCAGATCATGCGCTTCGTCCACATGGGCAGCACCAACAAGATGATCGCTCGCACACTCGGCATCAGCGAAGGCACCGTCAAGATCCACCTCGCCAGCATCTTCCAGCAGCTCGGTGCCGCCAATCGGGCCGCCGCGGTCGCAATCTACAACGGCTGGCTGTCGCCCCACCTCGAGGTGCTGTTGGCGAACCGCAGTCGTGCGCGCAAGCCGCCCATCGGCGAACAGGGCCCGGTTCCGCTGCGTACGCAACGGAGTAACCGCCCGTACCCGTTGCCGGCCTCGATCGATAGCGCGCAGGACCTGCCGATCGCCGCCGAGCCGCCGGCGCGGTTCCGGCGCGAACGCTAGTCAAACAGTCTCGATATTGCGACGGTCGGTGTGTGCGGATTCCCACCTTTGATGCTCAACGAGTAATATGGACGCATGGGTTTTCTTTTCACACCGCTTCCGTTCTGGGTTGGCATCGGTGGCTGGATTGCCGCCGTGGCCCTGCTCGCGCTCGCGATCTGGAATCGTCCCTTCGTGCGCCTGCAGGACGCCACGCTCCAGCACGTGTGGCTTGCGCTCGTCACCGCCATTGCGGTCCTCTGGGCCTCGAATGCGTGGCTCGATGATGGCATCGTCATGCATCTGCTTGGCGCGACGCTGCTCGTCACGCTGTTCGACTGGACACTCGCACTGATCGCGATGGGCGCCGTCACGGCGGTCGCCGCGATCATTTTCGATGCGCCCTGGCAGGGCATTGGCCTGACCTATCTGATCTACGGCGCGCTGCCGGTCGCCGTGTCGGCATTGCTGCAGCGCGCCGCACTCGCATGGTTGCCGCACAATCTCGCGTCGTTCATTACCGGCCAGGGATTCCTGTCGCCCGCCATCGCGATCATCGCGGTTGCCGCTGCCGCTGCCGGGGTCCAGCTCGCGCTCGCGGATGGCGTTCCCGTCGTGATTCCGGCCGGCTATCTGCTGAACACCACGCTGCTCGCACTCGGCGAAGCGTGGTTCACCGGCATGGCGACCGCACTCATCGCTGTCTATCGTCCCGCATGGGTCACGACCTTCGACGTCCGGCGCTATCGTCTCGGCGGCCCGCGCGCCTGAATTGCCCTTCGAAGGCGGCGCCGTCATCACGCGCCGGCCTCCCCTCGCTCAGTACGGCAGAGTGCGACATCTACTGCCGCACAACTTTTTTACGCTAAGATTGAACTCCGGTTCTTCATCGGGCATCTATACGTGCCCGATGTCTCATTCGCTCCTCACCAATAACCAGATGGACAGCTCTCCTGCGTCGCTCCGGATTTTCCGGGCGCTCGGCAAGCTGGCAGCCTGTATTGCGGGCCTGTCGCTTGCGCTTCCGACACCGGCATTCGCCGATCTGCTCGACCAGCGCTCCGAACTGATCAACAAATTCGTCAACGAAATGCATGCCGATCCGCTCGCCGCCGATTGTGCAGCGCACGGCAGCTTCATCGCCAGCACCTCGTCGGCCTTCGACCGCGTCGACTTCGCGCCGAACGCATTCGACAGCGGCAACGCGACGATCACGCCATGGAACGACTCGTTCGACCAGGGCAAGCAGCGCGTGAAGGTCGACAATATCGTCACGGTCGACGGCCTCGGCATCCACAGCGACGGCAGCGACCCGACGCCGCTGAAATTCCGATGCGGCTATGTCGGTCAGCAGATGCTCGCGTTCAGCTGGAACGACCCGGTTCCGCCGCTTAAGCCGCGCGTCGAGCGCTCCTCGTCCTCGACGAAGAAATTCAAGGGCAAGTCGCACCGAGGCAAGGGCAAGGCAAAGGCATCGGGCCGTACCGGCAGCAAGAAGGCCGTCACAACGAAAAAGTCGAGCGGCCAGAAGAAGGTCGTCACAACGAAAAAGTCGAGCGGCCAGAAGAAGGTCGTGAAGAAGACCGCGAAGAAGTCCTGATCCGCCGAAGCGGCATCCACAGAAGTAAAAAAAGCCGGGGCATCCTGAGATGCCCCGGCTTTTTTAATACGGCGACGCTACGCTTACGCGAACGTGTCGACGTGCACCAGGATCGCCGCCAGCATCGCTGCGCCGAGCGCCGCGCTTCGCTCGCCGTTCCAGCCGACGCGTTCGTCGGGCAGGTTCGCGTTGTCCTTGAACGGCATCTCGAGCGTCAGCGACAGACAGCCGAACTGATGGCCGATGTACTTCGACGCGAGCTTGAGCGCGTCCTCCTTGTACTTGCTCGCGGCATAGCCGTGCTCAGTCTGGAAGTCCGGGCTGGCGACCTTGAACGCTTCGATGAACGCGGTCTGCTCCTTGCCCTGCTGCTCGGTAAAGCTCGGCAGCATCTCGGACCCGGCAACGAACACATACGGCAGATCTTCGTCGCCGTGAATGTCGAAGAACATGTCGCAGCCGATCGCATGGATTGCATCGCGCACGGCCAGCACCTCGGGGCTGCGCTCGGCATCGGGCGCCATCCACTCGCGGTTCAGGTTCGCGCCTGCGGCATTGGTGCGCAGGTTGCCATGCACGCTGCCGTCCGGGTTCATGTTCGGGACGATATAGAAGGTCGCACGATCGTACAGCTTGCGCGCGACGGGATCGCCGGCCCAGTCGCCCCATCCGGCCAGCCGCTTGACGAGGCCTTCGACGAACCATTCGGCCATCGACTCGCCGGGATGCTGGCGCGCGATGATCCACACCTTCTTCTTCGGCGCGCCATCCGTTTCCGGCGTACCGAGCGTCAGCAACGACATCGGGCGACCTTCAACCGTGCGGCCGAGTTCGACGGCGCTCGCCTGCGGCAACTGCTGGACCGCGCCGAGAAACGCCGCGTGACGCTCTTCCGAGTACGGCTCGAAATACGCGTAGTAGATGCTGTCGAATTCCGGTGTATGGTCGATGGTCATCGTCTTGCCGTCGAACGTCGTCGGCACGCGGAACCAGTCTACCCGGTCATAGCTCGCCACCGCGCTGTAATTGCGCCAGCCCGACGGATACGCGCATTCGGCAGCATTCTCGAACGTCATCACGCAGCGCTCGCCGCGCACGCCCGTCAAGCGGTAGTAAAACCATTGCGCGAATTCCGAGCGGGTGTCGCCGCGCACGCGCAGCCGAATCGCATCGGGACTGTCGCACGACACGACGTCGATTGCGCCTGCGTCGAAATTGCTGGTGATCGAAAGGGCCATCTGTCTCTCCTGGGGCGACCGGAACAGGCGGTGTAGCGCTTGCCCGGCCTCATGCATGCGCCGGCCGTCTCGTGAACGGCCGGCAGGGTCACTCGCCGACTCGCCGGCGATATACGTAAGTCGAATCGTTCGACGCCGCCGCATCGAACGCATAGCCTTCCGTCGCGAAATCCTTCAGCGCCTTCGGGTCGGTAATACGGTTTTCGACGATAAAACGCGCCATCAGGCCGCGCGCACGCTTCGCATGGAAGCTGATGATCTTGTAGCGGCCGCCCTTCCAGTCCTCGAACACCGGCGTGATGACCGGTGCGACCAGCAGTTTCGGCTTGACCGACTTGAAGTATTCGGTCGACGCGCAGTTGACCAGCACGCGCGCCGCGCCGCTGCGCGTTTCGAGCTGTTCGTTCAGCGCCCGCGTAATGCGGTCGCCCCAGAACGCGTACAGATCCTTGCCGCGCGCGTTCGCGAAACGCGTGCCCATCTCGAGCCGGTACGGCTGCAGCAGGTCGAGCGGGCGCAACAGCCCGTACAGGCCCGACAGCACGCGCACGTGCTGCTGCGCATAGTCGAGATCGGCGGACGACAGCGATTTCGCGTCGAAACCTTCATAGACGTCGCCGTTGAACGCGAGCACGGCCTGCTTCGCATTGGCGGGCGTAAAGGTCGACGACCAGTCGGCGTAGCGCTGGAAATTCAGGCGCGCGAGTGGATCGGAGATATCCATCAGCGTTGCGATGTCCTGCGGCGACAGCTTGCGCAGGCCGTCGATCAGCTCGGACGCGTCGTCGACGAATGCAGGCTTCGTGTAAGACTGGACGTGCGCGGGCGTATCGTAGTCGAGGGATTTGGCTGGAGAGAGAACGATTATCATAGAGGCTCGCTGGCACGCCGTGCCTTGCGGTCAGACGAAAACCACCGATTGTAACGAATGACCCGCTCTCTCGCCCCGCACGCCGCGCACCGCGTCGTGCTCGACTCGAACGTCTGGATCGACATCCTCGTATTCGACGACCCCGCTACGCGCCCGATCCGGGCTGCGCTGGAAAGCGGCGCGCTTGCCGCCGTGATCGACGGCCGCTGCCTGACCGAGCTCGAATACGTGCTCGACTATCCGCAGTTCCAGTCGCGCGCCATCGACAAGGCGGCCGCACTCGCGACCGTCGCCCGGCTGGCGAGTCTCGTCGAGCCGCCGCCCGTCGACGCCGGCGCGCCGCCGCTGCCGAAGTGCAAGGACCGCGACGACCAGAAGTTTCTCGAACTCGCCCGCGCCGCGCAGGCCGAGTGGCTCGTGTCGAAAGACCGCGCGCTGCTGAAGCTCGCGAAGCGCACCGCACGCGACTTCGGCTTCCGGATCGCGCAGCCCGCGCCATTTACCGAGGCCTGCTCGCTCGACGCCGCACCGGACACGACGACGACGCCGGCCTGACCTACGCCGCACCACCCGACTTCGACCGTATCGATGAACGCTCCTTCAGACATGCCAACGACTCCCGTTTTCCCCTCGCGCCTGCCGAACGTCGGCACGACGATCTTCACGGTCATGAGCGCGCTTGCCGCAGAAAAAGGCGCGGTGAACCTCGGCCAGGGCTTTCCGGATTTCGACTGCGATCCTCGCATCATCGATGCGGTTGCCGCCGCGATGCGCAACGGGCACAACCAGTATCCGCCGATGGCCGGTGTCGCGCCGCTGCGCGACGCGATCGCTGACAAGATCGCGCAGGTCTACGGCCGGCGTTACGATCCGGCAACCGAAATCACCGTCACGGCCGGCGCGACGCAGGCGTTGCTGACCGCGATCATGTGCGCGGTGCATCCGGGTGATGAAGTGATCGTCGTCGAACCGACCTACGACAGCTACCTGCCGTCGATCGAACTCGCGGGCGGCAAGCCCGTGTTCGTCACGCTGGAAGCGCCCGACTACGCGATCCCGTTCGACCGCCTGGCGGCCGCGATCACGCCGAAAACGCGCATGATCCTGATCAACACGCCGCACAACCCGACGGGTACCGTGTGGCGCCAGTCGGACATGCGCAAGCTCGAGGAGATCGTGCGCGGCACCAACGTGCTGATCCTGTCCGACGAGGTCTACGAGCACATGGTCTATGACGGCGCGCGCCACGAGAGCGTCGCGCGCTATCCGGAACTCGCCGCGCGCAGCTTCATCGTGTCGAGCTTCGGCAAGACCTATCACGTGACGGGCTGGAAGGTCGGCTATGTCGCGGCGCCTGCCGCGCTGACCGCGGAATTCCGCAAGGTCCACCAGTTCAACGTGTTCACGGTGAACACGCCGATGCAGATCGGGCTCGCCGACTACCTGCGCGACCCGGCGCCGTACCTGACGCTTGCCGACTTCTACCAGAAGAAGCGCGACTTCTTCCGGGCCGGCCTCGAGCGCACGCGCTTCAAATTACTGCCCTGCACGGGCACGTACTTTCAGTGCGTCGATTATTCGGCGATCAGCGACCTGCCGGAAGCGGAATTCTCGAAGTGGCTCACGTCGGAGATCGGCGTGGCCGCCATTCCGGTGTCGGCGTTCTATCACGAGCCGCACGAATCGGGCGTCGTCCGATTCTGCTTCGCGAAGCAGGAAAGCACGCTCGCATCCGCGCTCGAACGGCTCGCCCGCCTGTAAGGCCGGCACGGGCGGTCGCACACCGCCCTGCGGGAACCGCGCTTACGAGCGCGCGACGCTCGTCGCGTCGATATACGCCTTGCGCTCGGCCGCCACGCGCTGCGCGGCAGGGCGCTCGCCCACCTTCTTCGCATGCGCCTTCCAGTCGATGCCTGCATCGAGCAGGAAATCGCGCCCGAATACGGCTTTCGTCGCCATGCCGATGACCGGCAGGTGGACCCACGCGGCGATGTCCGCGAGACCGAACGACTCGCCGAGCACATACGGCGAAAACCGCGTCATCTGCTTGAATCCGTCGATCGCGCGCGGCAGGCGCTTCTCGACGTGCGCCTTCATCCCGTCGCTGACCTTGCCGCCGAAAAACGCTTCGGTGTAGACCTCGCGCGCCATCCATTCGAGATAAAGTTCGAGCGTCTCGATGAGTTCGCGCGCCTTCGCGGCCGCGAACGGACTCGCCGGGAGAATGCCTTTTTCGGGATAGCGCGCCGCCAGGTACTCGATGATCACCTGGGACTCGAACAGCGCACCTTCTTCGGTCTTCAGAAAGGGAATCTTGCCGAGCGGCGAATCGGCGAGCTGTGCCGGATCGCTGACCGGCAATCCGCACACCGACTCCTCGAACGGAATGTCGTGCTCGAGCAGGACGAACTTCACCTTGTTGTAATAGTTGGACAACGGAATACCGCACAGCTGTAGCATCGGAGTCTCCTTCCTTGCTGAAGCGCGGCCGCATCGATGTCGGCCGCATCGGGATTCATCGCGCTGAAAAGCACGTTCGTGCTAGTCTAAAGCAAGTTTCGCGTCCGTCACGACAACAATACCTCTGCTACGACATCGTCCGCATCAGCACGCGCTATGTGTCCGCTGCCGCAGCCCTGCCATCCGATGGAGACACGCTCGCATGAGTGCTGAACTGCTGGCCTCGCGTCCGCCCGAGAGCGAATCGACGCTCGTCCTCACGCTATCCAACCCCGGCGCGCGCAATGCGCTGCATCCCGACATGTACGCGGCCGGCATCGAAGCGCTCGCCACCGCCGAACGGGATCCCGGGATTCGCGCGGTCGTGCTCACCGGCGCCGATCGCTTCTTCTGCGCGGGCGGCAATTTGAACCGGCTGCTCGACAACCGCTCGAAGGATCCGTCCTACCAGGCCGACAGCATCGATCAGCTCGCCGCCTGGGTCACGGCGATCCATGCTTCGACGAAGCCGGTGATCGCAGCGGTGGAAGGCGCCGCGGCCGGCGCGGGCTTCTCGCTCGCGCTCGCGTGCGACCTGATCGTCGCCGCGCACGACGCGAAGTTCGTGATGTCATACGCGCGTGTCGGCCTGACGCCCGATGGAGGCGGTTCGTGGTTCATCGCCCGCGCGCTGCCGCGTGCGATCGCGGCCGAGATCCTGTTCGAAGGCAAGCCTGTTGCAGCCGAACGTCTGCACACGCTCGGCGTCGTCAACCGGCTCGCCGTGCCCGGCGCGGCACTGACCGATGCACTGGCATGGGCCGATGCGCTCGCCGGCATCTCGCCGAACGCACTCACGCGCATCAAGTCGCTGCTCGACGACGCGACGACGCAACCGCTCGACGCGCATCTCGCCACGGAGCGCGATCATTTCGTCGCATCGCTGCATCATGCGGACGGGCTCGAAGGCATCACCGCATTTCTCGAGAAACGCCCGCCCCGCTACAAGCGCTGAGCGGTCGCGCCCGCTTTGGAATTGACATGTCACCACCGCATCGACCGGATGCGGCACGGCGACGCCGCCATCTCGACGACTCGGGACGATACGCGATCGCCCCCACGCACACACGCCGGCTCACACGCACCGGCACGCACGTTCCCGTCGCCAGCAGCCCACATCGATCCATGCTCTAATGACCGCCTGTCGCGGCGCTGCCTGCGCCGTTTTCGCGCATGCAACACAGGAGTTCACGATGATTGACGTCTATAGCTGGGCGACCCCGAACGGCCACAAGGTGCACATCATGCTCGAGGAAACGGGCCTCGCTTATCGTGCCCATCCGGTCGATATCGGCGCAGGCGACCAGTTCAAGCCGGAGTTCCTGAAGATCAGCCCGAACAACAAGATCCCCGCGATCGTCGATCCGGACGGCCCCGGCGGCACGCCGATCTCGCTGTTCGAATCGGGCGCGATCCTGATCTACCTCGCGGAGAAGACCGGCAAGTTCCTGCCGACCGATCCGGCCGCACGCTACGCGGCGCTCGAATGGCTGATGTTCCAGATGGGCGGCGTCGGCCCGATGCTCGGGCAGGCGCACCACTTCCGCCTGTATGCGCCGGAGAAGATCGAGTATGCGGTCAACCGCTACACGAACGAGGCAAAGCGCCTGTACAACGTGATGGACAAGCGCCTTGGCGAATCCGAATATCTCGCGGGCGACGCGTATACGATCGCGGACATTGCGACGTTCCCGTGGACGCGCTCGTGGCAGAACCAGGGCATCGTGCTCGACGAATTGCCGAACGTGAAACGCTGGCACGACGCGATCGCCGCGCGACCGGCCGTGCAACGCGGTGTCGAAGTGCTCGCGTCGATGCGCAAGGCGCTGCAGGACGACAAGGCACGCGAGGTGCTGTTCGGTGCGACGCAATACGCGAAGCACTGACACGCATGTGACGGGCGGAGCGGCATCCGTGCATGCCGCTCCCCGCTTCAGAAGTAATGCAGCGTGATGAATTCGGCCGCGCAGACGGGCAGCGGCACATCGGGACGCTCGACCTGCATCGTCACCGACCACGTCACCTGCACACCGTCCCGCGCAGCCTCGGCGGTTTCCTTTACCGCAAACAGCGCACGCACACGCGCGCCGACCGGCACCGGCTTCAGGAACCGCACGCGGTTCAGTCCGTAGTTCACCCCCATCTTCTGCTCGAAACGCATCGCATCGGCCATCAACGCCGGAATCAGCGACAGCGTCAGGAACCCGTGCGCGATCGGGCCGCCGAATGGCGACTCGCGCCGCGCGCGTTCGGGATCGACGTGAATCCATTGATGATCGCCGGTCGCATCGGCAAAGCCATCGACACGACGCTGGTCGATCGCGATCCAGCCGCTCGCGAGCGGCTCCGCGCCGACTCGCGCCTGCAGCGCCTGCGCCGATGCGATCAGCGGCAAGGTCACGTCGGTCATGCCTGCGTGCCTCCCGGATGGCGCAGCCCGAAGATCACCTTGGTATGCACGGTGATCACCGTCTCGCCGGCGCCGTTCACACCGACCCATTCCGTCGACACGATGCCGCGGTCGGGCTTGCTCTCCGACACGCGTTTGTCGTGGACCTTCTGATACATCGTGATCGTGTCGCCGGCGCGCACCGGCTTGAGCCAGCGGATCGAATCGATGCCCGGCGAGCCCATGCTCGTCGAGTCCGACCCGAGCTTCTTGATGAGCAGGCTCATGAACACCGAACACGTATGCCAGCCGCTCGCGACGAGCCCGCCGAAATGCGATGCTTTTCCCGCTTCTTCGTCGAGGTGGAACGGCTGCGGGTCATAGCGTTGTGCGAACGCCTTGATGTCGTCGGGTTCGAACGTGTAGCGGCCCACTTCGGTGGTACTGCCGACCACCAGGTCTTCGTAACTGATGCCCACTCGGTGTCTCCTTGTCTGGTGCGCTCGCGCGTCGCCGTCATGCTGCGTCGGTCTGCGCGAAATCGGGCAGCGCCGCAATGCGGGCAAGATGATGATCGGTGTCGCCGAGCGTCGTCTCGATGATCGTCAGCCGCTTGAACAAGTGTGCGGCGGCGACCTCGTTGGTCACGCCCATGCCGCCGTGCAGCTGGACGGCCTGCTGGCCGACGAAGCGCGCGGCGGCGCCGACACGCGCTTTCGCGGCCGACACGGCCTTTCGCCGCGCATCGGCATCGCCGCTCGCGTAGCGTACGGCTGCCAGATAGGTCAGCGAACGCGCCTGCTCGGCATGGATCAGCATGTCGACCATCCGGTGCTGCAGCGCCTGGAAACGCGCGATCGGCACGCCGAACTGTTCGCGCGTCTTCGTGTATTCGACCGTCGCGCGATTCAGTTCGTCGAGCACGCCGACCGCTTCCGCGCACAGCAGGAACGTCGCGTAGTCGGCAACCTGCTCGAGGGCCGCCGCGTCGCGCGCACCACCCGTCAGCAGTCGCGCCGGCGTTTCATTGAACCCGATCGTCGCGGCACGCTGGCCGTCGATCGTCCGGTAGTCGACCACCTTCGCGTTCGCGGCATCCCGTTCGACGACGAAGAGGCCGATGCCGCCACCGTCGACGCGTGCGGGCACGATCCACGCGTCCGCCTGTGCGCCATGCTGAACGACCGACTTCGTGCCGGTCAGCCGGTACGTGCCACCCTGCTCGCGCGCACGCGTGTCGAGTTCGAACAGGTCGTAGCGCGCATGCGGTTCGTGGAACGCGACTGCCACACGCTTCTGCCCCTGCGCGACGGCTTCCAGCAGCGCCGCATCCTCATCCGCGCCGGAACCGCCAACGCGCAACGCCTCGACGCCCACCGCCGTTGCCCAGTACGGCTCGATCACGAGCGCACGGCCGAGTTCCTGCATCACGACCAGCATGTCGACCGGGCCGCCGCCGAAGCCACCCTGCGCGTCCGGCACGGGCAGCGCGGTCAACCCCAGTTCGGCGAACGCGCTCCATTGCGTGTCCGACACACCCGCATCGCTGCGCACGATTGCCTGGCGCGCTTCGAAGCCGTATTGCTCGCCGAGATAACGGCGCAGCGCGTCGGCAAACTGCTGCTGCTCATCGGTAAAGCTGAAATCCATGGTTGTCTCCGTTCCCTGATCACAGCCCCAGAATCATCTGCGCGATGATGTTCTTCTGGATCTCGTTCGAACCGCCGTAGATCGACGTCTTCCGGTAATTGAAGTAGTACGCGGCAAGCGGTGCCGCATCGTCGTCGCCCGCGATGCTGTGCTCGCGCTGGCCGTCGAGGAACGGTACGTCGAACGGTGCGGCGAGCGGGCCGATCGCGTCGACCATCAGCTCGGTGAGGGCCTGCTGCACTTCCGTGCCCTTGATCTTCAGCATCGACGCCTCGGGGCCGGGCCCCTTGCCGCTCGTCTCGCGGCTGACGACGCGCAGCACCGTCACCTCCAGCGCCATCAGCTCGACCTCGAGCGCCGCGACCTTCGCAGCGAACACGGGATCGGCGAGCAACGGCTTGCCGTTCTTGCGCTGGTTCGACGCCACACGCTTCAGGAACGCGAGTTCGCGCTTCGACCCGCCGACGCGCGCGATGCCGGTGCGCTCATGGCCAAGCAGGTATTTCGCGTAGGTCCAGCCGCGGTTCTCGTCGCCGACGAGATTCTCGACCGGCACCTTCACGTCCTCGAAGAACACCTCGTTGACCTCGTGGTCCTCGTCGAGCATGACGATCGGGCGCACCGTGATGCCGGGCGTCTTCATGTCGATCAGCAGGAACGAGATGCCCTCCTGTTTCTTCGCGGCCGGATCGGTGCGCACGAGGCAGAACATCATGTCGGCGTACTGGCCGAGCGTCGTCCAGGTCTTCTGGCCATTGACGACGTAGTGGTCGCCCTGGCGCTCCGCGCGCGTGCGCAACGATGCGAGATCGGACCCCGAACCCGGCTCCGAATAGCCCTGGCACCACCAGTCCGAGCCGTCGAGAATGCGCGGCAGATAATGACGTTTCTGCGCTTCGCTGCCGTATTTCATCAACACCGGCGCGACCATCGATACGCCGAACGGCAGCACGGTCGGTGCGCCGATCCGCGCGCACTCCTCGTCCCAGATGTGCCGTTGCGTCGCGTTCCAGCCCGGGCCGCCATATTCGACGGGCCATGCGGGCGCAGACCAGCCGCGCTGGCCAAGAATCCTGTGCCAGCTCGCGAAATCCTCGCGATCGAGTCGTTTGTGATCGAGTACTTTGGCGCGCAGTGCGTGAGGCAGGTTGGCCTCGAGCCAGGCGCGGACGTCGACGCGGAACGCGTCGTCCGAGGGGGAATAATCCAGATCCATGCGCAGTGTCTCCTGTCGACCGGAGTTAGCGCTTCAGCGGTTAGTCCGGTCCCATGCAAGGCTGTCCGCAGCCGTCCGGCCCGGCAAGGACTCACTGCATATGTCTATTGCAGCGGTTCTTTGAGCGCGGCAGGAATCGGCAGCGGCATCACGTCGATGCCTTCTTCGGCCAAGGATTGCGCGTCTTCGGGCGTCGTGACGCCCCGAATGCTGCGTGCCGGCGCCTCGTTGTAATGGATGCGCCGCGCTTCCTCGGCGAAGCGCTCGCCCACATTCTCGGTTTTCTCCAGCACCTCGCGCAGCGCACGCATTACCTGCGCCTGCAGTGCACGCGAATCGACCGGCTGGGCCTGCGTCGCGCCCGACAGGTTCAGGCGCGGCGCCGACGGCAGACGGTTGACCTCGGTCGTTCCGCACACCGGACATTCGACCAGCTTGCGGGACAACTGCGCTTCGAATTCATCGGCGGAAGCGAACCAGCCTTCGAACCGATGACCGTGCGGGCACTGTAAATCGAGGACCTTCATGCTGAATCAGGGCGTGTGGCGAGTGTAGCGCAAAAAGCGGTTTTGTGAACGGTCGTGCTAAATATCGATCGCGCGACGGCGTGGCGCCGCGTCACCGGATTGTAACGCGGCGCCCCACCCGCCGCTGACGCTGCGCTCAGGGCGTCAGGACCGGCCCGAGCGGCCACGTCCCGGACAGCACCTTGTCGAGCCACATCGTGCCGATGATCGTCTTCACGTCGGAGATCTGGCCCGTGCGCACCCATTCCTGCAGGTCGGCCTGCGTCGCAATGAAGGTCTCGAGGAATTCGCCCTCATCGAGCTTGCGCTCGCCGGCCGTCAGCCCGCGCGCCAGGTACAGGTCGATGAATTCGGTCGAATAGGAAATGATCGGATGAATCCGGGCCAGGAACACGTACTCGCGTGCCGTGTAGCCGGTTTCCTCGCGCAGTTCGCGCACCGCGCATGCGAGCGCGCCTTCGTTCGGATCGAGCTTGCCGGCCGGGAATTCGGCCATCACCTTGCCGATCGGGTAGCGATACTGGCTTTCCATCAGCACGCGGCCGTCGTCGAACAGCGGGATCACCATCACCGCGCCCGGATGCTGGACGTATTCGCGCGTGGCTTTCTTGCCATCCGGCAGACGGACGGTATCGCGCTTGAGCTTGAGGAACGCGCCTTCGAAGATCGCCTCGCTTTCGAGGCAGGTTTCGGTCAGTGCGGCGTCGTGATTGGGTAGTTCGGCCATCGGCGGCTCCAAAATTGAGCGCGACGGCCGAAGCCGTCAGCGTCGTTTGACGAGATACTGGAACGTGAAGCCGGGAAACGCGAACACGACGAAAAGACTGAACGTGATCGCGTAGAACTGCCAGCCCTGTTCGAAGCGGTTGCCGGCGCGCGACTCGAGCCAGAAGCCGAGCGCGCCAACGATGAAGTACAGCACGATCAGCTCGCCGATCCGTACCCAACCGCTCTTCTTCGCCGCGCCGAACGGCACGACGGCGAAGAGGCGTTGGTTCAGGAACGGCAGGTTGGCGCAGACGAGCGCCAACAGCACGATAAACCAGCCGGCTGCCGACATTACAGCGGCAGCGTGTGACGAATTGCCTGCAGGCAGGCCGTCAGCAGCGGGCTCGGGATCAGGCCGAGCGCGACGACCGCGAGGCCGTTCAGCACGAGGATCGTGCGCTTGCAGAAATCGCCCGAGATCGGCGTCGTATCCTGCGGTGCATCGAAGTACATCAGCTTCACGATGCGCAGGTAGTAGAACGCGCCGAACAGCGACGTGATCACGGCCAGCACGGCCAGCCACGTGAGGCCCGCGTTGACGGTTGCCTCGAGCACGGCGAGCTTCGCGTAGAAGCCGACGGTCGGCGGAATGCCGGCCAGCGAGAACATCATGACCATCATCACGAACGCGAACACCGGGCTGCGCTTGTTGAGGCCCTTGAAGTCGTCGATCGTTTCGGCTTCGAAATCGCGGCGTGCGAGCAGCATCACCACGCCGAACGAGCCGAGCGTCGTGATCAGGTAGACGATCGCGTAGAACATCGCCGAGCTGTATGCGTTCGCCGGTGCCGTCGCGTCGCCCTTCACGATGCCCGCGAGCAGGCCGAGCAGCACGAAGCCCATGTTCGAGATCGCCGAGTACGCAAGCATCCGCTTGATGTTGCGCTGGACGATACCCGTGATGTTGCCGACGATCAGCGACAGTGCGGCCAGGATCACGAGCGCGGTCTGCCAGTTCTGTGCGAGCGGCAACAGGCCCATCACCAGGAAGCGCAGGCCCCACGCGAACGCGGCAACCTTCGGGCCGCCGCCGACGAACAGCGTCATCGCGGTCGGTGCGCCCTGGTAGACGTCCGGCACCCACATGTGGAACGGCACGGCGCCGAGCTTGAATGCGATACCGGCGACGATGAAGACCACGCCGAACATCAGCACGGCCGCGTCGGTATTGCCGCCGACCGCCTTGTACACCTCGGCCAGCTCGAGCGAGCCGGTCGCACCGTACAGCATCGAGATGCCGTACAGCACGAAACCCGACGCGAGGGCGCCCAGCACGTAGTACTTCATCGCGGCTTCGCTCGACTGTGCGGCATCGCGGCGCAGCGCGATGACGGCGTACAGCGACAGCGACATCAGTTCGAGACCGAGGTACAGCGTCAGGAAGTTGTTGCCCGACACCATGACCAGCTGACCGAGCAGCGAGAACATGCCGAGCAGGAACACGTCACCGCGGAACATGTCGCGATCTTCGAGGTACTTGCGCGAATAGACGAGCGAGACCGCGAAACCGAACGACACGACAGCCTTCATCATGCTCGCGAACGAGTCGACGACGACCATCTTCGAGAAGAAGTAGTACTGCTGCGGGTCGAGTGCCTGCACCGCGAACCACACGCCGGCCACGACCGACGAGACGACCGCGATCAGATAAGTCAGGCGGCGGCCGGAAGCACCGGTAAAGGTGTCGTTCAGCCATGCGACGACGATGGCGGCCAGCACCAGCGCGTCAGGCAACAGGACATTCATAGAGGCGTTTTGCATGATCTTGAGTTCCTCCGCTCGCGATTACTGGGCCAGCGGCAGCTTCGACTGCGCGACGTGGGAGAGGAGGTTTTCCACGGAAACGTGCATCACGTCGGTGAAAGGCTTCGGATACAGGCCCATCAGCAGCGTGAACGCGGCGAGCACGGCCAGCATCAGGAATTCGCGACGGCCGATGTCCTTCAGCTTGGCAACGTGATCGTTCGCCACCGCGCCGAAGTACACGCGCTTGTACATCCACAGCGTGTAGGCAGCACCGAGGATCAGCGTGAATGCCGCGCCGAATGCGATCCAGAAGTTGTACTGGACGGCCGCGAGAATCACCATGAACTCGCCGACGAATCCCGACGTGCCCGGAAGGCCGCAGTTGGCCATCGAGAACAGCATCGCGAAGGCCGCGAACTTCGGCATCACGTTGACGACGCCACCGTAGTCGGCGATCTGGCGCGAGTGCACGCGGTCGTACAGCACGCCGATGCAGAGGAACATCGCGCCCGACACGAAGCCGTGCGAGATCATCTGGATGATCGCGCCTTCGACGCCGAGCTGGTTGAAGATGAAGAAGCCGAGCGTGACGAAGCCCATGTGCGCGATCGACGAATACGCGACCAGCTTCTTCATGTCGGCCTGCACCATCGCGACGAGGCCGATGTAGATCACCGCGATCAGCGACAGCGTGATCACGACGGGTGCCAGGAAGTGGCTCGCGTCAGGCGTGATCGGCAGCGAGAAACGCAGGAAACCGTATGCGCCGAGCTTCAGCATGATCGCAGCCAGCACGACCGAGCCGCCCGTCGGCGCTTCCACGTGCGCGTCCGGCAGCCAGGTGTGGACCGGCCACATCGGCACCTTCACCGCGAACGCGAGGAAGAACGCAATGAACAACAGTATCTGCGGCGTCATCGCGATCTTGGCGTTCTGCCACGTCGCGAGGTCGAACGAATGCGTTTCCGTGTACAGGTAGATCAGCGCGACCAGCATCAGCAGCGAGCCGGCCAGCGTGTACAGGAAGAACTTGAATGCCGCATACACGCGGTTCGGGCCACCCCACACGCCGATGATGATGTACATCGGGATCAGGGTCGCTTCGAAGAACACGTAGAACAGCAGGCCGTCGGCCGCCGAGAATACGCCGATCATGATCCCGGACAGGATCAGGAACGCCGCGAGGTACTGCGCGACGTTCTCGGTGATCACTTCCCATGCGGCGATCACGACGATCACTGTGATCAGCGCGGTCAGCACGACGAACCACATCGAGATGCCGTCGACGCCGAGGTGATACGCGATGTCGAAGCGTTCGATCCAGGTCGACTTCTCGACGAACTGCAGCGCAGCCGTGCTCGAGTCGAAGCCCGTGATCAGCGGGATCGTGACCGCCAGGCCGAGCAGCGAACCGATCAGCGCGATCCAGCGGGCCGTCCCCGGATTTTTGTCGTTACCCACCGCAAGCACGAGGAGGCCGAAAACGATCGGCAGCCAGATCGCGGTACTGAGAATCGGAAAAGCGTGCATTAAGTTGTCCCCCGCCTTATTTGCCGCCGAGCGTTACAAACAGGGTCAGGAGCCCCAGCATGCCGATGATCATGGCGAACGCGTAGTGATAGATGTAACCGGATTGGAGGAAGCGGATCACGCCGGCGAACCAGCCGATGAACCGGGCGCTGCCGTTGACGAGGCCGTCGATCACCACGACGTCACCTTCCTTCCACAGGCCGCGGCCGATCGCCACCGAACCACGGGCGAACACCACTTCGTTGATCTTGTCCATGTAGTACTTGTTGTCCAGCAGCGTGTAGATCGGGCCGAACGCGCGGCGGATCGACGCCGGCAGTTCCGGACGCTTCAGGTACAGGAACCAGGCGACAACGACACCGGCGAGCGCGAGCCAGACCGGCAGGCCCGACACCGAGTGCAGGCCCATGCCCACCCAGCCGTGGAACTCCTCGGCCATCTCGGCCAGGGCCGGATGGTTTTCGCCGATGAAGATCACCTTGTCGAATGCAACGCCGTGCTGGAAGAAGTCGCCGAACAGCATCGGGCTGATCGCGATCGCGCCGATGATGACCGACGGGATCGCCAGCAGGACCAGCGGCACCCACACGACCCACGGGGTCTCGTGCGGTTCGTGCGCGTGGTCGTCATGACCGTGGCCATGGCCGTGGTCGTCGTGGCCGTGCGCAGCCGCCATGCCCATCGGCGATTCCGGATGCTTCGGCTTGCGGAAGCGCTCTTCGCCGTGGAACACCAGGAAGTACATGCGGAACGAGTACAGCGCCGTGACGAACACGCTCGCGACGACCGCGAAGTACGCGAAGCCCGAACCCGGCAGGTGCGACAGCTTCACCGCGTCGATGATCGAGTCCTTCGAGTAGAAACCCGAGAAGAACGGCGTGCCGATCAGCGCGAGCGAACCGACGAGCGACGTGATCCACGTGATCGGCATGTACTTGCGCAGGCCGCCCATGTTGCGCATGTCCTGGTCGTGGTGCATGCCCATGATGACCGAGCCTGCGCCGAGGAACAGCAGCGCCTTGAAGAACGCGTGCGTCATCAGGTGGAACACGGCGACCGGGTAAGCGGACACGCCGAGCGCGACGGTCATGTAGCCGAGCTGCGACAGCGTCGAGTACGCGACCACGCGCTTGATGTCGTTCTGGACGATGCCGAGGAAGCCCATGAAGAGCGCCGTGATCGCGCCGATCACCGTGATGAACGACAGCGCGGTATCCGACAGCTCGAACAGCGGCGACATGCGCGACACCATGAAGATGCCGGCGGTCACCATCGTCGCCGCGTGAATCAGCGCGGAGATCGGGGTCGGGCCTTCCATCGAGTCCGGCAGCCACACGTGCAGCGGGAACTGTGCCGACTTGCCCATCGCGCCGATGAACAGGCAGATACAGGCGACGGTCAGCAGGCCCCAGTCGGTGCCCGGGAAGTGCAGGCTCGCGAGTTCAGCGCGCTTCGCGAACACTTCGCCGTAGTTCATCGAGCCGGCGAATGCGAGCAGCAGGCCAATGCCGAGCAGGAAGCCGAAGTCGCCCACGCGGTTCACGAGGAACGCCTTCATGTTCGCGTAGATCGCGCTCTCACGCGTGAAGTAGAAGCCGATCAGCAGGTACGACACCAGACCCACCGCTTCCCAGCCGAAGAACAGCTGCAGGAAGTTGTTGCTCATCACGAGCATCAGCATCGAGAACGTGAACAGCGAGATGTACGAGAAGAAGCGCTGGTAGCCGTCTTCTTCCGCCATGTAGCCGATCGTGTACACGTGCACCATCAGCGAGACGAAGGTCACGACGACCATCATCATCGCGGTCAGCGAATCGACGAGGAAGCCGACTTCGAGCTTCAGCGAGCCGACGTTCATCCATTCGTAGACGGTCGCGTTGAAGCTTGCGCCGCCCATCACGTCGAAGAAGACTTTCGCCGACAGGAGGAACGCGATCATTACGCCGAGGATCGTGATCCGGTGTGCGCCCTTGCGGCCGACTGCGTTCCCGAACAGCCCCGCAATCAGCGAGCCGGCCAGCGGAGCGAGCGGAATCGCCAGCAGCAGGTTTTCATTGAGTGTCGTTGACATAACAGCGTTGCCTGAAATTAACCTTTGAGCTGATCGAGATCCTCGACATTGATCGTGTCGAGCTTACGGAACAGGGTCACCAGAATCGCGAGACCGATCGCGGCTTCCGCTGCGGCGACGGTCAGCACGAAGAACACGAAGATCTGGCCGTGCACGTCGCCGAGGTAATGCGAAAACGCGACGAAGTTGGTGTTCACCGCCAGCAGCATCAATTCGATCGACATCAGGATGATGATGACGTTGCGGCGGTTCAGGAAAATCCCGACGATCGCGATCGCAAAGAGGATCGCGCCGAGCACGAGGTAATGAGCAAGAGTCAGCATGTTTTCTTTTCCTCCGCTTAGCCGTTGGTGCCCGAACCGGCTTCGCTCTGCGCCGTTTCCGGCTGCGGCTTTTCCGCGTCCATCTTCACGAGGCGCACGCGATCGTTGCGGCGCACCTTGACCTGATCCGACACGCGCTGGCGCTTGCTGTCCTTGCCCTTGCGCTCGGTCAGCCCGATCGCGGCAATGATCGCGACCAGCAGCACGAGGCCGGCGATTTCAAACGCGAAGATGTAGTCGGTGTAGATCACCTTGCCGATCAGGCGCGTGTTCGACCAGTTGGCCATCTCGCCCGTCGCCATCGCGTGCACCGTCTGCGTGTCGCCGTAGCCGCGCCACAGGATCAGCGCGGTTTCGATCACGATGATCGCGCCGACCACGGTCGCCATCGGGACGAAGCGCTTGAAGTCGCGGCGCAGGTAGTCGATGTTGATGTCCAGCATCATCACGACGAACAGGAACAGCACCATCACCGCGCCCACGTAGACCAGCACCAGCAGGATCGCGAGGAACTCCGCTTCCAGCAGCATCCAGATCGCGGCGGCGTTGAAGAACGCCAGCACAAGGAAAAGCGCAGACGCCACCGGGTTGCGCGAAGTGATCACCTTCAGCCCTGATACCACCAGGAGCAGCGCGAAGATGTAGAACAGTACGGTCGTGAATTCCATGATTACCGGTTCATCGTTAGGCCATAGTCAGGCGCGGCTTGCGGGACGCTCTCGCGTGCCGCACCCGTCGCGGCGGCTCGGCCCTGGCTTCGGGCCGGCACTGCAAACACAATCAACGATACGGCGCGTCGGCAGCCTTCGCCGCGGCGATGTCCTTCTCGTAGCGATCGCCCACCGCGAGCAGCATTTCCTTCGTGAAATACAGGTCGCCGCGCTTTTCGCCGTGGTACTCGAGAATCTGCGTCTCGACGATCGAATCGACCGGGCAGCTCTCTTCGCAGAAACCGCAGAAGATGCACTTCGTCAGGTCGATGTCGTAGCGCGTCGTGCGGCGCGTGTTGTCCGCGCGCGTTTCCGATTCGATCGTGATCGCCATCGCGGGGCACACGGCCTCGCACAGCTTGCACGCGATGCAGCGCTCTTCGCCGTTTTCATAGCGGCGCAGTGCGTGCAGCCCGCGGAAACGCGGCGAAATCGGCGTCTTTTCTTCCGGGAACTGCACGGTGACCTTGCGCTTGAACGTGTAACGGCCGGTCAGCGCGAGCCCCTGCAGCAGCTCGGTCAGGAAGAAGGTCTTAAAGAAGTGTTGGATTGCGCTCATGATTTCGTCCGATTACTTCACCCAGATGTTGAGCGGCGACATCATCCAGAAGCCGACCACGACCACCCAGACCACCGTGACGGGCAGGAACACCTTCCAGCCCAAGCGCATGATCTGGTCGTAACGGAAACGCGGGAACGTCGCGCGAACCCAGATGAACACCGACAGCAGCGCGAATATCTTCAGCACCAGCCAGAAGATGCCCGGAATGAACGACAGGAATTCGAACGGTGCATCCCAGCCGCCGAGGAACAGCGTCGCGGTCAGCGCCGAGATCACGATCATGTTGATGTACTCGGCGAGGAAGAACAGCGCGAACGCCATGCCCGAGTAATCGATCATGTGACCGGCAACGATTTCCGACTCCCCTTCCACCACGTCGAACGGGTGGCGGTTCGTTTCGGCGATGCCCGAGATGAAGTACACGACGAACGCCGGCAGCAGCGGCAGCCAGTTCCACGACAGGAAGTTCACGCCGTGGCCCGCGAAGAAGCCGTGCTGCTGCGAACCGACGATTTCCGACAGGTTCAGGCTGCCGGCCGTCATCAGCACCAGCACCAGCGCGAAGCCCATCGAGATTTCGTACGACACCATCTGTGCCGCGGCGCGCATCGCGCCGAGGAACGCGTACTTCGAGTTCGATGCCCAGCCGGCGAGAATCACCGCGTACACGCCGATCGACGAGATCGCCATCGCGTACAGCAGGCCCGCGTTCACGTTCGCGAGGACCGCTTCGGCCTGGAACGGGATCACGGCCCACACGGCGAACGCCGGCACGACGGTCATCACCGGTGCGATCAGGTACAGCCAGCGGCTGGCGGCGCTCGGCTGAATGACTTCCTTCAGCAGCAGCTTCAGCACGTCGGCGATCGGCTGCAGCAAGCCGCCGGGGCCGACGCGGTTCGGGCCGAGACGCACGTGCATCCAGCCGATCAGCTTGCGTTCCCACAGAATCAGGTACGCGACGCACAGCAGGATGACGACGGAGACGACGAGGATGCGCACGATTGCCCACACCGTCGGCCATGCGAAGCCGAGAAGCTGGGACCCGCCCGCGTTGATCGTATCGAACAAGCTCATTTACGCCTTCTCCACCACCAGTTCACCGGACAGGCTGCCGAGCGCTGCGCCGGCAGGCGTCGCCGCCGACACGCGAACGACGGTCTCCGCAAGATTCGCGTCGCGCACGGCCGGCAACTGCACCGCACGCTCGCCCTGGCGCACGCGCACCGCGTCGCCTTCCTTCAAGCCCAGCTTGTCGAACAGCGCGGCCGGCAGCGCCGCGGCATTCGCCGCCTTCGCGGCGGCCGTCAGGTGCAGTGCACCTGCGCGGCGCACGAGTGCGTCGGCGTGATAGATCGGCACATCGGCCAGGCGCTCGAAGCCGCCGTTCGCGGCATTCACCGCGACGCGCACCGGCGCGACCGACGTCTGGTTCGACAGGCGGCTCGCGACGCCGGCATCGCCGAGCGCGGCGAGACGCACTTCTTCCGCGGTCTCGTATTCGAAGTTCGGCAGGCCGAGCAGGCTGCCGAGCACGCGCAGCACCTTCCAGCCCGGACGCGTGTCGCCAAGCGGGCGCACGACGCCGTTGAAGCTCTGCACGGTGCCTTCGGCATTCACGTACGTACCGGCCGTTTCCGTGAACGGCGCAACCGGCAGCAGCACGTCGGCGTAGTCGAGGCCGTGCTTGAACGGCGACATCACGACGACCATCTCGGCCTGGTTCAGCGCGGCAAGCGCCTGCGCCGGATCGGCGGTGTCGAATTCCGGCTCGACGTTCAGCAGCACGTAACCCTTGCGCGGCTGCTCGAACGCTTCGCGCGCGTTCAGGCCGCCTTCGCCCGGCAGTGCGCCGACGACGTGCGCGCCGACCGTGTTCGCCGCTTCCGTCAGGAAGCCGAACGTGGCGCCGGTGTTGTCGGCGATCCACTTGGCAACGGCGTGCAGCTTCGCGAATTCCGGATGGCGGACCGCGACGTTGCCGAGCAGCACCGCGCGGCGTTCGCCGTTCGCGAGCGACTGGGCGACAGCCTGCGCGGCCGGCGATGCCGTGACGCCCGCAAGCGTGTCGGGCAGTGCGACGCCGCGCAGTTGCGCGACGGCCGCTGCGATGCCGGCCAGCTGGTCGAGCCATGCCGACGGTGCGGCAACGATGCGCTGCGCGGTCGGGATCAGGGCGTCGTCACCGGTCGCGTGCAGGAAATGCAGCTTCGCGCCGTTCTTCGCGGCCTGACGCAGGCGGGCGGCGAACAGCGGGTGGTCGCGGCGCAGGAACGAACCGACGACGAACGCGGCGTCCACGTTCGACAGGTCGGCGATCGGCATGCCGAGCCACGGTGCGCCCTGGACCGGCGCCGAGAAATCCTGCTGACGCAGACGGAAGTCGACGTTCGGCGTCTTCAGTTCGTTGGCGAGCTGCTTCACGAGGAACAGCTCTTCGGCCGTGCTGTGCGCGCTCGCGAGCATCGCCAGCGCGTTCGCGCCGTGATCCGCGGCGATGCCCTTCAGGCCCTTCGCGACGTATTCGAGTGCGGTCTGCCAGTCGGTCTCGATCCACTGGCCGCCCTGCTTCAGCATCGGCTTAGTCAGGCGCTCTTCGCTGTTGAGGCCTTCATACGAGAAGCGATCCTTGTCCGAAATCCAGCATTCGTTGATGGCTTCGTTCTCGAACGGCAGCACGCGCATCACGCGATTGTTCTTCACTTGAACGACGAGGTTCGCGCCGACGGAATCGTGCGGGCTCACCGACTTGCGGCGCGACAGTTCCCACGTACGGGCGCTGTAGCGGAACGGCTTGCTGGTCAGCGCGCCGACCGGGCACAGGTCGATCATGTTGCCCGACATTTCGGAATCGACCGTCTTGCCGACGAACGTCGTGATTTCCGAGTGCTCGCCGCGGCCCAGCATGCCGAACTCCATCACGCCGGCGATTTCCTGGCCGAAGCGGACGCAGCGCGTGCAGTGGATGCATCGCGACATTTCTTCCATCGAGATCAGCGGGCCCACGTTCTTGTGGAACACCACGCGCTTCTCTTCCGCGTAACGCGACGACGACTTGCCGTAACCGACCGCCAGATCCTGCAACTGGCATTCGCCGCCCTGATCGCAGATCGGGCAGTCGAGCGGGTGGTTGATGAGGAGGAATTCCATCACCGACTGCTGCGCCTTCACGGCCTTGTCGGATTGCGTATGGACGATCATGCCGGCCGACACGGGGGTCGCGCAGGCAGGCACGGCCTTCGGCATCTTCTCGACTTCGACGAGACACATCCGGCAGTTGGCCGCAACCGACAGTTTCTTGTGATAGCAGAAGTGAGGAATGTACTTGTCCGCCTTGTGCGCAGCCTGGATCACCATGCTGCCTTCGGGCACCTCGACCTTCTTGCCGTCTATTTCAAGTTCAACCATGATGGTGAATGGTCCTTAACCTATTTCCGCCCGTTCGCGCCTTCGCCCGACCGTGCGCTCAAATTCCGCAACCGGGTTCGCTTCAGGCTGCCGCCGCGTGCGCGTGGCCGCCGACCATGCAGTGCTTGTGCTCGACGTGGTACGCGAATTCGTCCCAGTAGTGCTTGAGCATCCCGCGTACCGGCATCGCCGCCGCATCGCCGAGCGCACAGATCGTGCGGCCCATGATGTTCTCGGCAACCGAGTTCAGCAGGTCCAGATCTTCCTGGCGGCCTTCGCCGTGCTCGATACGGTTCACGACGCGATACAGCCAGCCGGTGCCTTCACGGCACGGCGTGCACTGGCCGCACGATTCCTCGTAGTAGAAGTACGACAGGCGCAGCAGCGAGCGCACCATGCAGCGCGTCTCGTCCATCACGATCACCGCGCCGGACCCGAGCATCGAGCCCGCCTTCGCGATCGAATCGTAGTCGAGATCCGTCTGCATCATGATGTCGCCCGGGATCACCGGCGCCGACGAACCGCCCGGAATCACGGCCTTGATCTTCTTGCCGCCGCGCATCCCGCCGGCGAGCTCCATCAGCGTCGCGAACGGCGTGCCGAGCGGCACTTCATAGTTGCCCGGACGCTCGACGTCGCCCGACACCGAGAAAATCTTCGTGCCGCCGTTGTTCGGCTTGCCGATCTCGAGGTAATTCTGCGGCCCGATGGACAGCAGGAACGGCACCGCGGCGAACGTCTCGGTGTTGTTGATCGTCGTGGGCTTGCCGTACACGCCGAAGCTCGCCGGGAACGGCGGCTTGAAGCGCGGCTGGCCCTTCTTGCCTTCGAGCGACTCGAGCAGTGCCGTTTCCTCGCCGCAGATGTACGCGCCGTAACCGTGGTGCGCGTGCAGCTGGAACGAGAATTCCGAGCCCATGATGTTGTCGCCGAGGAACCCCGCGGCACGCGCTTCATCGAGCGCGGCTTCGAAGCGTCGATACACTTCGAAGATTTCGCCGTGGATGTAGTTGTAGCCGACGGTGATGCCCATCGCGTACGCGCCGATGGCCATGCCTTCGATCAGCGCGTGCGGGTTCCAGCGCAGGATGTCGCGATCCTTGAACGTGCCCGGCTCGCCTTCGTCCGAGTTGCAGACGAGGTACTTCTGCCCCGGGAACTGGCGCGGCATGAAGCTCCACTTCAGGCCGGTCGGGAAGCCCGCACCGCCACGGCCACGCAGGCCCGACGCCTTCACGTCGGCGATCACCTGCTCGGGCGGAATCTTTTCTTCGAGAATGCGGCGCAGCTGCTTGTAGCCGCCGCGCGCGACGTAATCTTCGAGATGCCAGTTCTCGCCGTTCAGACCAGCGAGGATCAGCGGTTTGATGTGACGGTCGTGGAGGGACGTCATTTCGAGAGCTCCTCAAGCAGCTGGTCGATCTTCTCGCGGCTCATGAAGCTGCACATTCTGTGATTGTTCACCAGCAGCACCGGCGCATCGCCGCACGAGCCCATGCATTCGCCTTCCTTCAGCGTGAACTTGCCGTCGGGCGTGGTCTCGCCGAAGCCGATGCCCAGCTTCTGTTTCAGGTAGTCGGCAGTCGCTTCCGCGCCACCGTCCGGGCCGAGCTGGCACGGCAGGTTCGTGCAGAGCGTGATCTTGTGCTTGCCGACCGGGTTGAGCTCGTACATCGTGTAGAACGTCGCGACTTCCTGCACGGCAACGGCCGGCATGCCGAGATAGTCCGCGACGAACTGCATCAGTTCGGGCGACAGCCAGCCGTGCTCTTCTTGAGCCACGGCCAACGCCGACATCACGGCGGACTGTTTCTGATCGGCGGGATACTTCGTCAACGCTCGATCGATTTCCTTCAGGCCTTCAGCTGAGATCATTTTCAGACACGACTCTTTCAATTCCTACCGAACGAACAACCTGCCGCACACTGGGGTGCATGGACGGCAGACCTGGCGCTCACTCTGTTGACAGCTTGCGAAGCCACGCCGGTTCAGCGCGCATCGCGTGTGACTTGCTGCTCGCCGCCCGCTCGCGCGGGCGGCGCTAACCATTAGCGATCGATTTCGCCGAACACGATGTCCTGCGTACCGATGATCGTGACGGCGTCGGCGATCATGTGACCGCGTGCCATTTCGTCGAGCGACGCCAGGTGCGCGAAACCCGGTGCGCGAATCTTGAGGCGATACGGCTTGTTGGCACCATCCGACACGAGGTAGATGCCGAACTCACCCTTCGGATGCTCGACCGCCGCGTACGCTTCGCCTTCCGGCACATGGAAACCTTCGGTGAAGAGCTTGAAGTGGTGAATCAAGTCTTCCATGTTGGTCTTCATGCCGACGCGCGACGGCGGTGCAACCTTGTGATTGTCCGTCATCACGGGGCCCGGATTCTTGCGGAGCCACTCAATACACTGTTTCGCGATGCGGATCGACTGGCGCATTTCTTCGACGCGCACCAGATAGCGGTCGTAGCAATCGCCGTTCACGCCGACCGGCACGTCGAAATCCATGCGATCGTACACTTCGTACGGCTGCTTCTTGCGCAGATCCCAGGCGATACCCGAGCCGCGCAGCATCGGGCCCGTCAGGCCCATCTGCAGCGCACGTTCCGGGCTGACCACGCCGATCCCGACCAGACGCTGTTTCCAGATCCGGTTGTCGGTGAGCAGCGTTTCGTATTCGTCGACGCACTTTGGGAAGCGCGTGAAGAAATCGTCAATGAAGTCGAGCACCGAGCCGCTGCGCGCTTCGTTCATCTTCGCGAGCGCCTTCTCGTTGCGAATCTTCGACGCCTTGTATTGCGGCATTGCGTCAGGCAGATCGCGATAGACGCCGCCCGGACGGTAGTACGCCGCGTGCATCCGGGCGCCGGACACCGCTTCGTACACGTCCATCAGGTCTTCACGCTCGCGGAACGCGTACAGGAACACGGCCATCGCGCCGACGTCGAGCGCGTGCGCGCCGATCCACATCAGGTGGTTCAGCACGCGCGTGATTTCGTCGAACAGCACGCGGATGTACTGCGCGCGCTCCGGCACGTCGATGCCGAGCAGCTTTTCGATCGCGAGCACGTAGCCGTGCTCGTTGACCATCATCGACACGTAGTCGAGACGGTCCATGTACGGCACGGACTGGATGAACGTCTTGGATTCCGCGAGCTTTTCCGTCGCGCGGTGCAGCAGGCCGATGTGCGGATCGGCACGCTGGATGACTTCGCCGTCGAGCTCGAGCACGAGGCGCAGCACGCCGTGCGCTGCCGGGTGCTGCGGGCCGAAGTTGAGCGTGTAGTTCTTGATTTCTGCCATGACGCCCCCTTAATGTTTCAGACCGCCATAGCGATCCTCGCGGATCACGCGCGGCGTGATTTCGCGCGGCTCGATCGTCACCGGCTGGTACACGACCCGCTTTTCTTCCGGGTCGTAACGCATTTCGACATAGCCCGACACCGGGAAGTCCTTGCGGAACGGGTGGCCGATGAAGCCGTAGTCGGTGAGGATGCGGCGCAGGTCGGGGTGGCCTTCGAACACGATGCCGTACAGGTCGAACGCTTCGCGCTCGTACCAGTTCGCGGAGGTCCAGATGTCGACCAGCGATGCCACGATCGGCAGGTCGTCGTCCGGCGCGAATGCACGCAGGCGCAGGCGCCAGTTGTTCGTGACCGACAGCAGGTGCGACACGGCCGCGAAACGCGGGCCGTCGTAGGCGCCGTCGCCGAAGGTCTGGTAGTCGACGCCGCACAGGTCGATCAGTTGCTCGAAACGGAGCTTCGGATCGTCGCGCAGCATCTTTGCGACTTCGAGGTAATCGCTCGCCTTCACGACGAGCGTCAGTTCACCGATCGCTTCGGTGAGGCTCACCACGCGCGCGCCGAGCGCGGCTTCGAGGTTTGCCTTGAGGGTCTCGATTTTGCTTGCCATATTGAGGGGACGCTCGGGGCTTTATTGACGGGCGATGGTATTGGTGCGGCGGATCTTCGCCTGAAGCTGGATCACGCCGTAGACCAGCGCCTCGGCCGTGGGCGGACAGCCCGGCACGTAGACGTCGACCGGCACGATCCGGTCGCAGCCGCGGACCACCGAGTACGAGTAGTGGTAATAGCCACCGCCGTTCGCGCACGATCCCATCGAGATCACCCAGCGCGGCTCGGCCATCTGGTCGTACACGCGGCGCAGCGCGGGCGCCATCTTGTTGCAGAGCGTGCCGGCGACGATCATCACGTCCGACTGGCGCGGGCTCGGGCGAAACACGACGCCGAACCGGTCCAGGTCGTAACGGGCCGCGCCCGCATGCATCATTTCGACGGCGCAACACGCGAGCCCGAACGTCATCGGCCACAGCGAGCCGGTACGCGTCCAGTTGATCAGCTTGTCAGCCGTCGTGGTGACAAACCCTTCCTTCAAGACCCCTTCGATACTCATTTGCTTTCCACTCCAGACGAGCGACCGAGCGTGGCCGCCCATGCAAACCGGCGATTAACCCATCACTCCCAGTCGAGGCCGCCTTTCTTCCAGATATAGGCAAAGCCCAGCAGGAATTCGAGCAGAAAAATCATCATTGCGATGAAACCCGGCCAGCCGATATCCCGGAGCGCGACGCCCCACGGAAACAGGAATGCGGTTTCGAGATCGAAGATGATGAACAGGATGGCGACGAGGTAGTACCGGACGTCGAATTTCATCCGGGCGTCTTCAAAGGCTTCGAAGCCGCACTCGTACGGTGCGTTCTTCTCGACGTCCGGCTTGTTGGGACCAAGGAGCTTGCCGATGCTGACCAGCGCTATACCTAAACCAGTGCCCACGAGGAGGAACAACAAGACGGGGTAATAGGCTGCGAGGTTCAAGGCAATCCTCTATCGGTTGGTTCTGAGCGTCCGGAGAATACCACTTCCGGCGGAAGGAATCATTTCGGAGTGCAGGCGATCGCAAGACAACCGCAAGCACACCCCAGAAATGAAAAATGCCAGCCACTAGAAGCGGCTGGCATTGAGTAACTTTGGTGCCGACGGCGAGACTCGAACTCGCACAGCTTTCGCCACTACCCCCTCAAGATAGCGTGTCTACCAATTTCACCACGTCGGCACTGCATGCAACCGGGGTTGTAACTACTTGTTTCCCGCGAATCGCTTCAAGAATTAAATTCTAACCCGACTTCGAGATTTGTTCAACGCACAATCGCAAAAAATTTAACTTTTTATTTCGGGACGTCCTGGCCCGGCGCGCTTGCAGCCGAACCTGCTGCTGCGGACGCCGCGACGGCCGGCGCCGATGCTGCAGGCGCCGAGGCCGGTGCGGTCGCGACCCCACCCAGCACGCCCGCCGACGGCGTCGACTTGTACGAACCGAGGTACGTCAGCGCGAGCGTCGCGACGAAGAAGATCGTCGCGAGAATGCCCGTCGTACGCGACAGGAAGTTCGCCGAGCCCGTTGCACCAAACAGGCTGCCCGACGCGCCGCTGCCGAACGCAGCGCCCATGTCGGCACCCTTGCCGTGCTGCAACAGCACGAGACCAATCACACCCAGTGCAGACAGCACCTGCACCACAATAATCAGCGTCTTGAATAACAGCATCACACCCACCCGAATGGATCAGGCGACCGGACCGACCGGCCGCCGTCATGGTTCAATTCGATCTCGGACCGCTCAGCGCGCGGCCCGGCAGATCGCCAGGAAATCTTCCGCCTTCAGCGACGCGCCGCCGATCAGGCCACCGTCGATGTCCGGCTGCGCAAACAGCTCTTCCGCGTTGTCCGGCTTCACGCTGCCGCCGTACAGCACGGACACGTCCGCCGCACCCTTTGCCGCGAGACGCGCACGCAGGAACGCGTGCACGTCCTGTGCCTGCGCCGACGTCGCGCTCTTGCCCGTGCCGATCGCCCAGACCGGCTCGTACGCGACGACGATGCGCGCGGCCTCGTCGGCCGTCAGCACGGCCAGCACTGCGTCGAGCTGCGCACCGACCACCTGCTCGGTCGCGCCCGACTCACGCTCGTCGAGCGTCTCGCCGACGCACACGACCGGCGTGAGCCCCGCCGCGAGCGCGCGCTGCGTCTTCGCCGCGACCGTCTCGTTGCGTTCGCCGTGATACGCGCGGCGCTCCGAGTGACCGACGATCGCATAGCGTGCGCCGAACTCCGCGACCATGGCTGCCGCCACTTCACCGGTAAACGCGCCCTGCTCGTGCGCCGACACGTCCTGCGCGCCCCAGGCGACACGGCCGCCGTCGAGCTGCGCCTGAACCTGCGCGAGATACGGGAACGGCACGCACACGCCGACCGACGTTTCGGCCGCCACCGCGCCCGCGCCCTGCACCACTTCGTTCAGCAATGCCTGGTTGCCGGCCAGCCGGCCGTGCATCTTCCAGTTGCCGATCACACGCTTAGTTCTCTGTTTCGACATCGTGTCTGTCTCGTCACCGCTTGGTCATTAACGCGCCGGAAACCGGCCGTCAGGTTTGATCTGGCGAAGCAAACCGGCGATTTTACTGCGCGCGGCTTGAACCGGTCAAACCGCGCATGTCAAGCCCGGCCGCATGGGCCGTCAGGCGTTCGTACCCCAATCGAGCACGATCTTGCCGGTGTGCTCGCTGCTTTCCATCAGCGCATGCGCTTGCGCGGCGTCCGCCGCCGGCAATACGCGATAGATCACCGGCTTGATGCGGCCGTCGGCAAGCAGCGGCCACACGCGCGCCTTCAATTGCGCGGCGATCTGCGCCTTGAATTCGACCGGACGCGGGCGCAGCGTCGAACCCGTGATGGTCAGCCGGCGACGCAGGATCTCGCCCAGGTTGACGTCGGCCTTCGCGCCGCCGAGCAGCGCGATCAGCACGAGGCGGCCGCCATCCGCGAGCGCGGACAGTTCGCGCGGCACGTACGAGCCCGCGACCATGTCGAGGATCACGTCGACGCCGCGATCGTGCGTCAGCGACTTCACGACCTCGACGAAGTCTTCCGTCTTGTAATTGATCGCACGCTCCGCGCCGAGCGCCTCGCACGCGCGGCACTTGTCGGCAGTACCGGCCGTCGCGAACACGCGAAAGCCGAGCGCATGCGCGATCTGGATCGCCGTCACGCCGATGCCGCTCGAGCCGCCCTGCACGAGCAGCGTTTCCTGCTCGCCGCCCTCGCCCGCGCCGAGCTGCGCGCGGTCGAACACGTTGCTCCACACCGTGAAAAACGTCTCGGGCAGCGATGCGGCCTCGATATCGGTGAGCCCGTCAGGCACCGGCAGGCATTGCAGCAGCGGCGCGACCGCATATTCCGCATAGCCGCCGCCCGCGAGCAGTGCACACACGCGATCGCCGAGCTTCAGGCCGAACGGGTTCTGAGCGGCGTCGGACAGGTCGCCGCCGACGATCTCGCCCGCGACCTCGAGGCCCGGCAGATCCGACGCACCCGGCGGCGGCGCATACGCACCCTTGCGCTGGAACACGTCGGGCCGGTTCACGCCGGAAGCCGCCACCTTGATCAGCACTTCGCCGCGCTTCGGTTCGGGGCGCGGACGCTCCGCAAGCTTCAGCACGTCGGGGGCGCCGAACTCGGTGATTTCGATGGCTTTCATGGTGAGGGTCGCTCCAGGATCAGGATCGGAATCGGATGGCGCGCCCGCACGCGGCACGGGGCGCCTTGCCGGCGCTGCTGCGCCGCACAACGATGCTACAGAAAAAACGGCCGGCACGCTTTCGCACTGCCGGCCGTTGATCCGCCTACCCGCTTACTGCTGCGGCGGCGTGTCCGACTGCGACGCGGCCGCTGCTTCGTTCAGCAGCGCCTTCGCCGACAAACGCACGCGACCCTTTTCGTCCGTCTGGATGACCTTGACCTTCACTTGCTGGCCTTCCTTCAGGTAGTCGTTGATGTCCTTCACGCGCTCGTTGACGATTTCCGAGATGTGCAGCAGACCATCCTTGCCCGGCAGCAGGTTCACGATCGCGCCGAAATCGAGCAGCTTCAGAACCGTGCCTTCGTACACCTGACCGACTTCGATCTCGGCCGTGATCTGCTCGATGCGCTTCTTCGCTTCGGCCATGCCGTCGCTGTTCGTGCTCGCGATCGTCACGACGCCGTCGTCCGAGATGTCGATGGTCGTGCCGGTTTCTTCCGTCAGCGCGCGGATCACCGAACCGCCCTTGCCGATCACGTCGCGGATCTTTTCCGGGTTGATCTTGATCGTGATCATGCGCGGCGCGAATTCCGACAGTTGCGTGTTCGCACCCGAAACCGCCGACGTCATCTTGCCGAGGATGTGCATGCGGCCTTCCTTCGCCTGCGCGAGCGCGACCTGCATGATTTCCTTCGTGATGCCCTGGATCTTGATGTCCATCTGCAGCGCCGTCACGCCTTGTTCCGTGCCGGCCACCTTGAAGTCCATGTCGCCGAGGTGATCTTCGTCGCCGAGGATGTCGGTCAGCACCGCGAACTTGTTGCCTTCGAGGATCAGGCCCATCGCGATACCCGCGACGTGTGCCTTCATCGGCACGCCGGCGTCCATCAGCGCGAGGCAGCCGCCGCACACCGATGCCATCGACGACGAACCGTTCGATTCGGTGATTTCCGACACGACGCGGATCGAGTAGCCGAATTCGTCGGCGCTCGGCAGGCACTTGACCAGTGCGCGCTTCGCGAGGCGGCCGTGGCCGATTTCGCGGCGCTTCGGCGAGCCGACGCGGCCCGTTTCGCCGGTCGCGAACGGGGGCATGTTGTAGTGGAGCATGAAGCGCTCGCGGTACTCGCCTTCGAGCGCGTCGATGATCTGCTCGTCACCCTTCGTGCCGAGCGTCGCGACGACCAGCGCCTGCGTCTCGCCGCGCGTGAACAGCGCCGAGCCGTGGGTACGCGGCAGCACGCCGGTGCGGATTTCGATCGGGCGCACGGTGCGCGTGTCGCGGCCGTCGATGCGCGGCTCGCCGTTCAGGATCTGCGAACGGACGATCTTCGCCTCGATGTCGAACAGCACGTTGCCGACCGTTGCCTTGTCGGCTGCGACCGTACCGGCCGCCTGCGCATCTTCCTCGAGCTTCGCCGAGGTAGCCGCGTAGACTTCCTTCAGCTTGGTCGAGCGTGCCTGCTTGTCGCGGAGCTGGTAAGCAGCGAGCAGGTCGTTCTGTGCCAGCTCGGTCACGCGTGCGATCAGCGCTTCGTTCTTCGGCGCCGGCTGCCAGTCCCATTCGGGCTTGCCGCCTTCGCGAACCAGTTCGTGGATCGCGTCGATCGCGACCTGCATTTGCTCGTGGCCGAACACCACGGCGCCCAGCATCACGTCTTCCGACAGCTGATCGGCTTCCGATTCGACCATCAGCACGGCACGTTCCGTACCTGCGACGACGAGGTCGAGGCTCGACGCCTTGATCTGGTCACGCGTCGGGTTCAGCACGTATGCGTTGTCGATGTACGCCACGCGTGCGGCACCGACCGGGCCGTTGAACGGCAGGCCCGACACGGCGAGCGCAGCCGATGCGCCGATCAGCGCGGGGATGTCCGCCGGGATTTCCGGGTTCACGGACAGCACGTGGATCACGACCTGGACTTCGTTGTAGAAGCCTTCCGGGAACAGCGGGCGCAGCGGACGGTCGATCAGGCGCGACGTCAGCGTCTCGTGCTCCGACGGACGGCCTTCGCGACGGAAGAAGCCGCCCGGGATCTTGCCGGCCGAGTAGGTCTTCTCGAGGTAGTCGACGGTCAGCGGGAAGAAATCCTGACCCGGCTTCGCCGACTTCGCGCCGACGACGGTTGCCAGCACGACGGTGTCTTCGACGTCGACGATCACGGCGCCGCTTGCCTGGCGAGCGACTTCACCGGTTTCGAGGCGCACCTTGTGCTGGCCCCACTGGAATTCCTTCACGACCTTGTTGAACATGGACATGGTTGCTCCTTTGAATTCATGCATTTCATTCGCCGCGCCGGCCATCCCGCGCGGCGGCGTCCCGACCGAATCACCCGGAGCAAGGTGTGTTTTTTATGCCATTCCAGCGCGGCGCTCATGCAGCGACGCGCTGGAATGACACAAATCCTGCCCCGGTATCAGTCGTTGCGGCAGCCCGGCACAACCGTGCCGGACAGCCTGCGGTGCGTGTGACGCTACGCACCGCGCAAAAACAAAATGCCTGTATCAGCGGACTGACACAGGCATCTTGCTGGCGGCAATCGCCTCGATTACTTACGCAGACCCAGCTTCTCGATCAGTGCGCGGTAACGGTCGGCATCCTTGCCCTTGAGGTAGTCGAGCAGTTTGCGGCGGCGGCTCACCATGCGCAGCAGGCCGCGGCGGCTGTGGTGATCCTTCGCGTGGGTCTTGAAGTGACCCGTCAGTTCGACGATACGTGCGGTCAGCAGTGCGACCTGGACTTCGGGGCTCCCCGTGTCGTTGGTACCGCGGGCGAACTGAGCAACAACTTCCGACTTCTTGATATCTGCAACAGACATGTGATTTCCTTTCTAACTGAACAGGCGGACACGGAAGAATGGCCGTGCCGTGACTTACAACCGGCGCGCATTGTAGCACAACTCCACGCCGTTCTTACCGCCTCCTGTCACGGGCGCGTCATCGAGCAGGTGGACGGCATCTCCGTGCGCGGCGCCGGCACCGCGAGCACCGTCCGGAAACCGTAGCCCGAGCCCTCGTTGTCGAAGCGCACGCCCGGCGTGCCGACCTTGTCCATCTCCATCACGTAAAGGGGCTGGATCAGCTGGTGATCCTGCGCGCGCATTTTCGATGCGTGGAAGCCGTCGTCGAACGACAGGCCCTCGAGCGCGCGTGCGACCGCGACGGGGTCGGCGGAACCCGCGCGGTTCATCGCGGCGGCCAGCATCTCGATCATCAGGCTCATCCGTCGCACCGGATAGTCGTCCTGGGCGGCCGGAAAACGGCTCCGGAACGCGCGGTAGAACGCATCCGATTTCGCGCCGCCCGCGTTCGGGTGCCAGTCCGCCACGGCCACGACCCGTCCGACACCGGCATCGCCGAGCGCCGCCGGCGCACCGAGGCTGTTGCCGTAGAAGGTATAGAACTTCGCATTCAACCCCTGCTCGCGCGCCGCCTTCACGAGCAGCGTGAGGTCGTTGCCCCAGTTGCCGGTCACGACGGCGTCGGCGCCGCTCGCACGGATCTTCGCGATGTACGGCGAGAAATCCTTGATCCGGCCGATCGGGTGGAATTCGTCGCCGGCGATCGTCACGTCCGGGCGCCGCGCGACCAGCGCCTGCCGGGCGAGCGCGCTGACGTCGCGGCCGAAGCTGTAGTCCTGGTTCAGCAAGTAGACCTTGTGGAGCGCGCGGTCGCGGCCCATCACGTCCGCGAGCGCGGCCATCCGCATGCCCGCGTGCGCATCGAAGCGGAAATGCCAGAAACTGCAGCGTGCGCCGGTCAGCGCCGGATCGTCGGCCGAATAGTTGAGGAACAGCATCCGGTTGTCCGCATCGCGCGCGTTCAGCTTGTCGAGCGCCGCGACGAGCGCGGCGGCGACGGCCGAACTGTTGCCTTGCGTGACGAACCCGATATGGCGGTCCGCGGCCGCGCGCAACTGCACGAGCGCCTCCTCGGGGCTGCCCTTGCTGTCGAGCACGACGAGTTCGAGCGGATGCGCACCGTCGCGCAGCTTCACGCCGCCCGCCGCATTGACCTGCTCGACGCCGAAGCGCAGGTTGCGCTCGACCGCCGCGCCCGCATTCGCGAACGGGCCCGACATCCCTTCGATCAGCGCGATCCGCACCGGCTCGCCGCCGGCAAACGCCGACGACACCAGCATCCATCCCGCGCTCAACGCGAGCGCGCACCGCTTCCACCCCTGCATCGGCCACCTGCCCTTCAATCTGCCCGAGAAGCGCGGATCATAGGCCGGCGCCCCGGCCGCCCGCAAGCGCGACGCGCCCGGCGATCCGCACCGATTTTTTCCGCGCGATGCGCCGTCGCACGCCGTCCGTGATAAAACGGGACTTGTTTCCGTGTTCTGGAGAATCCCCATGCGCATTCGCATTCCCGCGCGCCTGCCGGTGCTGGTCGCCAGCGCCGCCGCGCTGCTGGCCGGTTGCGCGCAACCGTGGCAGCAATACCAGGCCGGCCAGGACGAGTCGGCGATCGTCGCACGCATGGGCCCGCCGCGCGAAATCTACGACCTGCCCGGCGGCGGCAAGCGCCTGATGTGGCCGACCCAGCCGATGGGCGAAATCACCATCGCGGCCGACGTCGACGCGGCCCACAAGATCGTCAACGTGCGCCAGGTCCTGCAGCCGAATGAGTTCTATCGCGCGGAGATCGGCAAGTGGACGAAGACCGACGTCCTCGTGAACTTCGGACGCCCCGTCGAGACGTCCTACTTCCCGCTGATGAAGCGCGAGGTGTGGACTTACCGGTATCTCGAGGACAACGTCTGGTACATGATGTACAGCTTCTACTTCGATCCGCAGGGCATCCTGCGCATCACGCAGAAAACGCCCGACCCGCTGCACGACCCCGACCGCCGCAACCTGTTCTGACCGATTACGCATTTACGCGCAATATTCAGCATGGCCATTCACGAATCATTGCGTGAATGGCCATTTCCTTTTTTCCGCTTTCCGATTAATTCGGAAAATGCGACGGAAATCTTTTCCGATCGATGACATTCCGATGACACCTCGCTGACATCCCCGTCATGCGGGCCTTTGCGCGGAAACAGGCATGCGCGGTGCATGTCATGCGGCGAATTGGTGCACGCAATGCACTACGCCAAATCAATTTGAAACAAATTGTTTCATCACCCCCGAAGTGCTAGGGCATACCCCTAATATCAGTCGAAAACCAACCTTTCAATTTAGAAAGAATGCCATTGCGACATTTTTGCCGATATTCGTTTGCCTTTATCACAAAGGAGTCCTCATGAATCGCCCCAAGAGCATGCTGGTTGCCAACATCGCCTGGGCCCGCGAAACGCGTGAATACACGCCCGGCTTCTTCGACGCGCTCGCGCGCGGCCAGAATCCGCGCGTGCTGTGGATCGGCTGCGCCGACAGCCGCGTGCCGGCCGAGACCATCACGCACTGCGCGCCCGGCGAGTTGTTCGTCCATCGCAACATCGCGAACCTGTTCCATCCCGACGACGACAATTCCGCCAGCGTCCTCGAGTACGCGGTGCGCGTGCTGCAGGTCGACCACGTGATCGTGTGCGGGCACTACGGATGCGGCGGCGTACGCGCGTCGCTGCTGCCGCCGCCGTCCGACCTGCCGCACGTCGCACGCCGCATCGCGCCGCTCTGCGCGCTCGCGCGGCGCCATCGCGACACACTGGACGGGCTGGACGACGCGGCCGCCGCCGACCGCCTCGCCGAACTCAACGTGCTCGAACAGGTGAGGCTGCTGCGTGCGTCCCCGATCGTGCAGGGCCGCGAACGGCCGCCGCTCGTGCACGGCTGGATCTTTTCGCTCGCCGACGGCCGCCTGCAGGAACTCGATTCCGGCTACACCACGCCGCCCGCCGACGTCGAACCCGTGCAGGCCGCGACGGCCGGCGCGCTCGGCTGACCTACCCCGCCCCCAAGCCAATGAAATCGCCCCAACCATGAAACTGAACGAGCGCCTGTCCACCCTGCCGCGCGACATCGTCGCCGGCGTCGTCGTTTTCCTCGTCGCGCTGCCGCTGTGTCTCGGCATCGCCAATGCATCCGGCGTCGAACCGTTCGCGGGGCTCGTGTCCGGGATCGTCGGCGGCATCGTCGTCGCGCTGCTGAGCGGCTCGTCGCTGTCCGTCAGCGGGCCGGCCGCCGGTCTCGTCGTGATCGTCGTCGAAGGGATCGCGCAACTCGGCAGCTTCTCCGCGTTCCTGCTCGCGGTGCTGCTGTCCGGCGTGCTGCAGTTCGGGTTCGGCATGCTGCGCGCCGGCCGCTTCGCCGCCTACGTGCCGTCGCCCGTCATCAAGGGCATGCTCGCCGCGATCGGCCTGCTGCTGATCGTGAAGCAGATTCCGTTCGCCTTCGGTATCGGCGGGTCAGCCGCGCAATCGTTTGCGAACTGGCCGGGCCTGCCGGTCGCGTGGGCTGCGACGGCCACCGCGCTCGCCTCGCTCGCGCTGCTGGTCGCGTGGGACACGCCCGCGCTGCGCCGCTTTGCGCTGGTGCGCGCGGTGCCGGCCCCGCTTGCAGTGGTCGTGCTGGGGATCGGCGCCACGCTCGTGCTGAGCGTCGTCGCGCCGTCGGTCGCGCCGGGCGCCGCCCATCGCGTGACGCTGCCCGAACTCGGATCGTTCGCGGCCTTCGCGGCGTCGCTCAAGCATGCGGAGCTCGGCCCGAACTTCGCACAGCTGGTCAATCCGGACGTGTGGCGCGTCGCGATCACGCTTGCGGTCGTCGCGAGCCTCGAGACGCTGCTGAGCCTCGAAGCGGTCGAGCAGATCGACCCGAAGCGCCGGCCGACCCAGCCTGACCGCGAGCTCAAGGCCCAGGGCGTGGGCAATCTCGTCGCGGGCGCGGTCGGTGGGCTGCCGATCACATCGGTGATCGTGCGCAGCTCGGTGAACGTCAATGCGGGCGCGCAAAGCCGGATGTCGGCGATCGTGCACGGGATGCTGCTGCTCGCGAGCGTGTTCGCGCTCACCGGCCTGATCAACCTGATCCCGCTCGCGAGCCTGGCCGCGATCCTGATCCACACCGGCTTCAAGCTCGCGAAACCGGCGCTGTTCCGCGCGGTGATGAAACAGGGGCCAGCCGCATTCGTGCCGTTCGCCGCGACGATCGCCGGCGTGCTCGCGGTCGACCTGCTGTTCGGCATCGCGCTCGGCCTCGCCTGCAGCGTGCTGGCGGTCGCCGTCGCGAACCTGAAGAGCCCCGTCACGCTCGCGCAGCACGACGACCACTTCCTGCTGTCGTTCCGCAAGGACGTGTCGTTTCTCGGCAAGGTGCAGGTCAAGCATCACCTGCGGCACATTCCCGACCGGGCCGCGGTGATCATCGACGCGACGCGTGCCGACTACATCGATCACGACGTGCTCGAACTGCTCGACGCGTTCGTCGCCGATGCGCCGCGACGCGGCATCGCGGTCGAGTTCCGGCGGCGCAGCCCGGCGCCGCGCACGGCCGCGCGCCGCTGGCTGTTCCGTGCTCCGGCTGCCGAATGAGCAGTGGATGAGTGGGTAAATGAAAAACCGCCCCGGCGGCACAGGGCCGCACGGGGCGTTTCGGGGACGCGCAGCGCGCAGCGCTTATGAGCGCTGCGGATTGACCTTGTCGTCCTTCGAATGCAGCTTGTTCAGTGCGGAGATGTATGCCTTCGCGGATGCGGCGACGATGTCCGGATCGGTGCCGACCCCGTTGACGATCCGCCCGCTCTTCGACAGCCGGACGGTCACTTCGCCCTGCGCCTGCGTGCCGGTCGTGATCGCGTTCACCGAATACAGCAGCAGCTCCGACCCGCTGCCGACTTCGCTCTCGATCGCATTGAACGTCGCGTCGACCGGGCCGTTGCCTCGCGCCTCACCGGTCACTTCCTTGCCTTCGACCGCGAACACGATTTTCGCCTGCGGCTGCTCGCCCGTCTCCGAACGCTGCGACAGCGACACGAACTTGAAGTGCTCCTGCTCGTGCGCGAGCGCCGATTCCTCGGACACGATCGCGATGATGTCTTCGTCGAAGATCTCGGCCTTGCGATCGGCCAGATCCTTGAAGCGCATGAACGCGGCATTGAGTTCGCTCTCGCTGTCGAGCGCCACGCCAAGCTCCTGCAGGCGCTGCTTGAACGCGTTGCGGCCCGACAGCTTGCCGAGCACGATCTTGTTCGCGGTCCAGCCCACGTCTTCCGCGCGCATGATCTCGTAGGTGTCGCGCGCCTTCAGCACGCCGTCCTGGTGAATGCCCGACGCATGCGCGAACGCGTTCGCGCCGACCACCGCCTTGTTCGGCTGCACGACGAAACCGGTTATCTGCGACACGAGCTTCGACGTCGGCACGATCTGCGTCGTGTCGATGCCGACGTCGAGGCCGAAGTAGTCCTTGCGGGTCTTCACGGCCATCACGATTTCTTCGAGCGACGTGTTGCCCGCGCGCTCGCCGAGGCCGTTGATCGTGCACTCGATCTGGCGCGCACCGCCGATCTTCACGCCGGCGAGCGAGTTCGCCACCGCCATCCCGAGGTCGTTGTGGCAATGCACCGAGAAGATTGCCTTGTCCGAGTTCGAAATGCGCTCCCGCAGCGTCTTCACGAGGTTGCCGTACAGCTCCGGCACGCCGTAGCCGACCGTGTCCGCAATGTTGATCGTCGTCGCGCCTTCCGCGATCACGGCTTCCAGCACGCGGCACAGGAAGTCGAGATCCGAGCGGCTGCCGTCTTCCGGCGAGAATTCGACGTTGTCGGTGAACTTGCGCGCGAAGCGCACCGCGAGACGCGCCTGCTCGAACACCTGGTCCGGCGTCATCCGCAGCTTCTTCTCCATGTGCAGCGGCGACGTCGCGATGAACGTGTGGATCCGCGCGCTGTTGGCCGGCTTCAGCGCGTCAGCGGCGCGCTGGATGTCCTTGTCGTTGGCGCGCGCCAGCGAGCAGATCGTGCTGTCCTTCACGAGACCGGCGATCGTGTGGATCGCGTCGAAATCGCCGTTCGAGCTGGCCGCGAAGCCGGCCTCGATCACGTCGACCTTCATCCGCTCGAGGTGCTTCGCAATGCGGATTTTCTCTTCCTTCGTCATCGACGCACCGGGCGATTGTTCGCCGTCACGCAACGTCGTATCGAAAATGATCAGCTTGTCTGTCATGGGGGGCTCCAGGGCTCTTTATACGGAAGTCAAACGTAACGAGATCGCGCCACCGCTGGCGACGCTAGACAACAGACGAAGCTTGACGGGGGGCGAGAACGGTCAGCGCGGCAGGCGCGCCGACGCTAGCGCGCGTAGCGGCGCACCGGCTAGAAGGAGGGAGAGGCGGGAAAATGCAGTCATGCCAGAGACTATAGCGGCATTCCGTTGGGTGCGCAATCGGACGGCACCCGGGGTTTCCGGCCGCACGGGCCGAACCAGGGACAAATAAAAACGGCGACCCTGGGGCCGCCGTTTTCGGGCAAAGCATGCGCATGCGTCAGTGATCGCGCTGCGACGAGCGCGCCGGATTCGCGCGCCCGCGGATGGCCATGTAGCCCCAGAACACGTAGCCGGACAGCCCGTACAGCACGAACAGGCAGAACAGCATCAGCGGCGGATCGGACGACACCAGCACGAACGCGACGACGACCAGCAGGATCGCCGCGAACGGCACGCGGTGCCGCACGTCGAGCGCCTTGCCGCTGTAGAACGGCGCGTTCGACACCATCGTCACGCCCGCATAGATCGTCAGCACGAACGCGACCCACGGCAGCCAGCCGAGCTTCATCGGCACGCGGTTGTCGGTGGCAAGCCACACGAAGCCCGCGATCAGCGCGGCGGCGGCCGGGCTCGGCAGCCCCTGGAAGAAACGCTTGTCGACGACGCCGATGTTCGTATTGAAGCGCGCGAGGCGCAGCGCGGCGCCCGAGCAGTACACGAACGCGGCGAGCCAGCCCCAGCGGCCGAGATCCTTCAGCACCCACTCGTACATCACGAGCGCGGGCGCGACGCCGAACGACACCATGTCCGACAGGCTGTCGAACTGCTCGCCGAACGCGCTCTGCGTATGCGTCATGCGTGCCACGCGCCCGTCCATTCCGTCGAGCACCATCGCGACGAAAATCGCGATCGCGGCGATCTCGAAGCGCACGTTCATCGCCTGCACGACCGCGAAGAAGCCGCAGAACAGCGCGGCGGTCGTGAACGCGTTCGGCAGCAGGTAGATGCCGCGCGTCTTCAGGAACCGCTGGCGCGCGGCGCGGCGGCTCTCGATGGGCACCGGATCCTGTGCCATCACCTTGTTGCGCCGGAACGGGCGTGGCGTCTGGCCGGCGCCGTTGCGCGGCCGACGCGGTTTGAATGCGGCCATCGTGCGCCTCGCCGCTTACAGTTCGAGTTCGGCGAGGATCGTCGACGACGCGTAGACCTTCTCGCCGATCGACACCTTCGCGCGGCTGCCGAGCGGCAGGTACACGTCGACGCGCGAACCGAAGCGGATGAAACCGTAGCGCTGGCCGCGCGACAGCGGTTCGCCCGCGCGCACGTAGCAGAGGATCCGGCGTGCGACGAGGCCGGCGATCTGCACCGCGGTCACGGTCTTGCCGCTCGCCGTCTGGATCACGACCGCATTACGCTCGTTCTCGGTCGACGCCTTGTCGATCGCCGCGTTCAGGAACGCGCCCGGGAAGTATTCGACCTTGGAGATCGCGCCATCGACCGGCGAACGCTGCGAATGCACGTTGAAGACATTCATGAACACGCTGATCTTCAGCGCTTCGCGGTTCGCGTACGGGTCCTGCGTGGTCTCGACCGCGACGATGCGGCCGTCCGCCGGGCACAGCACCGCGTTCGGCTGCGCCGGGATCGGGCGCTGCGGGTCGCGGAAGAACTGGACGACGAAGACGAGCAGCAGCCAGAACGGCCACGCGAAGCCGAAGCCCCCGACAGCATGGATCAACAGCGCGATGACGGCTGCAATCGCGATGAACGGCCAGCCTTCGCGCGCGATGATCGGATGAGGATAGTTCATGGATTCGTTCTGTGTTCGGTGAATTGCAAAGCCCGTAGGATAGCAAAAGCCGCCCGGGGCACTGCTGCCTTCGGGCGGCTTTTTGGTACCGGCCCTCTATTCGAGGGGCCGGAACAGCACGCGGTGCTTAGTTCTTCGACTGGTCGACGAGCTTGTTCTTCGCGATCCACGGCATCATCGCGCGCAGCTTCGAGCCGACTTGCTCGATCTGGTGCTCGGCCGTCAGGCGGCGGCGCGACTGCAGCGTCGGCGCACCTGCCTTGTTCTCGAGAATGAAGCTCTTCGCGTACTCGCCCGTCTGGATGTCGGTCAGGCACTGCTTCATCGCCTTCTTCGTCTCTTCCGTGACGATGCGCGGGCCCGTCACGTACTCGCCGTACTCGGCGTTGTTCGAGATCGAGTAGTTCATGTTCGCGATGCCGCCTTCGTAGATCAGGTCGACGATCAGCTTCAGTTCGTGCAGGCACTCGAAGTACGCCATTTCCGGCGCGTAGCCTGCTTCGACCAGCGTCTCGAAGCCGGCCTTGATCAGCTCGACGGTACCGCCGCACAGCACGGCCTGCTCGCCGAACAGGTCGGTTTCGGTTTCTTCACGGAAGTTGGTTTCGATGATGCCGGCACGGCCGCCGCCGTTCGCTGCCGCGTACGACAGCGCGATGTCGCGTGCCGCGCCCGACTTGTTCTGCGCAACCGCGATCAGGTGCGGCACGCCGCCACCTTGCGAGTACGTGCCGCGAACCGTGTGGCCCGGTGCCTTCGGCGCGATCATGATCACGTCGAGGTCGGCGCGCGGGATCACCGCGCCGTAGTGGACGTTGAAGCCGTGCGCGAATGCCAGCGCCGCGCCCTGCTTGATGTTCGCGTGGACTTCCTTCGCGTACACGTCGGCGATCTGCTCGTCCGGCAGCAGCATCATCACGACGTCGGCGCTCTTCACCGCTTCCGCGACTTCCTTGACCGACAGGCCTGCGTTTTCGGCCTTGCTCCACGACGCGCCGCCCTTGCGCAGGCCGACCGTCACGTTCACGCCGCTGTCCTTCAGGTTCAGCGCGTGTGCATGGCCTTGCGAGCCGTAGCCGATGATCGTGACTTGCTTGCCCTTGATGAGGGAGAGGTCAGCGTCTTTGTCGTAGAAAACGTTCATGATGGTTCCTTCGCTAATTCAAAAATTCAACAATTCGTTCGGATGGAGTACTGCGGGCCGGGACATGACGGCGCACCCGGCGTGCCTGTCTGGCATCACACCTTCAGGATGCGCTCGCCGCGTCCGATGCCGGAGCTGCCGGTGCGCACGGTCTCTAGGATCGCGCCCGCGTCCAGCCCCTGGATGAATGCGTCGAGCTTGTCGCTCGCGCCCGTCAATTCGATCGTGTAGGTCTTTTCGGTCACGTCGATGATGCGGCCGCGGAAAATGTCCGCCATCCGCTTCATTTCTTCGCGCTCCTTGCCCACTGCACGTACCTTGATCAGCATCAGCTCGCGTTCGATGTGTGCACCGTCGGTCAGGTCCACCACTTTCACCACCTCGATCAGGCGGTTCAGATGCTTCGTGATCTGTTCGATCACGTCGTCGGAGCCAATGGAAACGATGGTGAGCCGCGACAGCGATTGGTCTTCGGTCGGCGCCACCGTCAAGGTTTCGATGTTGTAGCCGCGTGCGGAAAACAGACCGACCACGCGCGACAGCGCGCCCGGTTCGTTCTCCAGCAGGACGGAAATGATGTGTCTCATGTTCGCTTCTTCCAGAATGTGTCCGTGTCGATTCACTCGCGCCGCGCGCTGCCGCGTGCCGCGCCGCCCTTCGTGAAGGCGGCCGCATCGGGCTCAGGCGCGCGTCGCGCCGTTACAGGTCTTCCGATCCGAGCAGCATCTCGGTGATGCCCTTGCCGGCCTGTACCATCGGCCAGACGTTTTCGGTCGGATCGGTCTGGAAGTCGAGAAACACGGTGCGGTCCTTCAGGCGCAGCGCTTCCTTCAGCGCCGGCTCCACATCCGAGGTCTTTTCGATCCGCATGCCGACATGGCCGTACGCTTCGGCGAGCTTCACGAAATCAGGCAGCGCATCCATGTACGAATGCGAATAGCGCTTGCTGTATTCGATCTGCTGCCACTGGCGAACCATGCCGAGATAGCGGTTGTTCAGCGAAATGATCTTCACGGGCGTGTCGTACTGCAGGCAGGTCGACAGTTCCTGGATGCACATCTGGATCGAGCCTTCGCCCGTGATGCACAGCACGTCGTCGTCCGGGTGCGCCATCTTGACGCCCATCGCTGCCGGCAGGCCGAAGCCCATCGTGCCGAGGCCGCCGGAGTTGATCCAGCGACGCGGCTTGTTGAAACGGTAGAACTGCGCCGCCCACATCTGGTGCTGGCCGACGTCCGAGCACACGAACGCATTGCCGTCCGTCAGCTCCCACGCCTTCTCGACCACGTACTGCGGCTTGATGATCTCGCTTTCGCGGTCGTACTTCAGGCAGTCCTTCGAGCGCCAGCCCTCGATGTCCTTCCACCATTGCGCGAGCGCCTCGGTGTCGGGGCCATGCTCGGCTGTCTGCAACTGCTCGATCAGCTCCTTCAGCACTTCCTTCACGTCGCCGACGATCGGGATGTCGACCTTCACACGCTTCGAGATCGACGACGGGTCGATGTCGATGTGGATGATCTTGCGCGGACGCGACGCGAAGTGCGCCGGGTCGCCGATCACGCGGTCGTCGAAGCGGGCACCGATCGCGATCAGCACGTCGCAGTGCTGCATCGCCATGTTCGCTTCGTAGGTGCCGTGCATGCCGAGCATGCCAAGGAATTTCTTGTCCGACGCGCGATAGCCGCCCAGGCCCATCAGCGTGTTCGTGACCGGGTAGCCGAGCAGGTCCGCGAACTGGTTCAGTTCACGCGACGCGTCGGCGAGGATGATGCCGCCCCCCGTGTAGATGTACGGGCGCTTGGCCGTCAGCAGCAGCGACACGGCCTTGCGGATCTGGCCCGAATGGCCCTTCGTAACCGGGTTGTACGAACGCAGCGACACGCTCTTGACGGGCTCGTATTCGCACGGCGTCTTCGAGATGTCTTTCGGGATGTCGATCAGCACCGGGCCCGGACGGCCGGTGCGGGCGATATAGAACGCCTTCTTGACGGTTTCCGCGAGGTCGCGCACGTCCTTCACGAGGAAGTTGTGCTTCACGCACGGACGCGTGATGCCGACGGTGTCGCACTCCTGGAAGGCATCCTGGCCGATCGCGGCCGTGGGCACCTGGCCGCTGATCACGACCATCGGGATCGAATCCATGTACGCCGTGGCGATGCCGGTCACCGCGTTGGTGACACCGGGGCCCGACGTCACGAGACAGACGCCGACATTGCCGGTGGAACGCGCATACGCATCGGCTGCGTGCACGGCCGCCTGTTCGTGGCGCACCAGCACGTGCTGAATCTTGTCCTGCTTGTAAAGCTCGTCGTAGATGTAGAGTACCGAGCCGCCGGGATAGCCCCAGATGAATTCGACGTTTTCATCGGCCAGTGCCTTCATGAGCACGGTACCGCCGATGGAGTCGCTATCGGGAGGGGAAAGGGGTTCCGACGTGGAGAATTCCGCGCTGGGCATGTTCATTTTGACCTTTCGAATTTTCGGCAAAAAATTGATCGGGTGCTCTCTGCCGGGCTTGTGGCTCGGGTTCAAGCGGCGCGTCCAGTTTGAAGGGCAGGCTTCTTGGGCCAGCCTCAAATGAGACCATCACTTCATGTTGCGAATCATTGACGATAGCGGGTCGCGGTGGGGTCGTCAAGCAAAATATCCCGCAGCGCATCATGAGTGCCGCCCGGCACCCCGCCGCCGCGGCTCGCGCGCAACGTGCGGCGCCCAACCCGGTGCCAAGCGGCGCGAAAATTTGATAGCATCCGCGGGTTTTACGAAATTTTTCGACCTTTTACACCACGCAGCGGCCCGCAGCGCATACCTTCACGGAATGGCATCAGACAAGGAACTCGCCGACTTTCTGGCGGGCGTCGAAAGGCGCGCGTTCAAGCAGGCTGCGTACGCCGTGCGTGACGACGATGCGTCGCTCGACATCGTGCAGGACGCAATGATCAAGCTTGCGGAGAAGTACGGCGACCGGCCGGCGGCCGAGTTGCCGCTGCTTTTTCAGCGGATCCTGCAGAACGCGATCCACGACTGGTTCCGCCGGCAGAAAGTCCGCAACACGTGGGTCACGCTCTTCTCGTCGCTGAACAGCAGCGACGACGACGACTTCGACCCGCTCGAAACACTCGAATCCGCGGACGACAACGCGGGCGTCGAAAGCAGCGAGCACCGCCTCGAACGAGAGCAGGTTCTGGCCCTGATCGACGAAGAAATCCAGAAGCTTCCGGCGCGTCAACGGGAAGCGTTCCTGATGCGTTATTGGGAAGATATGGATGTCGCCGAGACTGCCGCCGCAATGGGGTGCTCCGAGGGCAGCGTGAAGACGCACTGCTCACGGGCCACCCACACGCTGGCGCACGCGCTCAAGGCCAAAGGAATCACGCTATGAGCTCCGCTCCCGCAAATCGAGAACACGAATTCGCGTTGAAGGTGCGCCGCGCGCTGGACGAGTGCGCGGCCGACCTGCCTGCTGCGACCACCGACCGTCTGGCCGTCGCCCGCCGGGCTGCGCTCGCGCGCAAGAAGCCCGAAGCCGCGACCGTGCCGGTGTTCGTACCGGCCTTCGCCGGCGCGGCCGGTGCGTACGGCACGGCGCCCGCGAGCCGCCCGCAGGCGTCGTTCGCGCGTCGCCTGCTGCGCGCGTGGCCGCTGGCCCTGCTGCTCGCGGGGCTCGTCGGCATCGCCTACTGGGAAGACATGCAGCGCACCGCCGAACTCGCCGATATCGACGCGGCGATGCTCAGCGACGACCTGCCGCTCAACGCGTATCTCGACCACGGGTTCAACGCGTATCTGTCGCGCGCTCACTAACAGACAATAACGAGGGGATCGCACGGGTGAGTCAGAAGCGCGGCCTGGCCGTATTTTTCGGATGCGTAATCGCGATCGCCGTTTCCTACGTCGCCACTTACCCACGATTCCACCCGGCCCCCGCGACGACCACCGCCGCGGTCAGCAGCCCTGCCGCGCCCGCATCGGCCGCGACCGGGCTGAGCACCGAACTCCCCCCGCTGCCCCTGCCCCTGCCGCTGCCGGCCGCTACCGGCCCGTTGTCGTGGGCGCGCCTCACGCCGGCGCAGCACGCGGCGCTCGCGCCGTTCGCCGACCAGTGGGACGGCTTCAGCGATGCCCGCAAGCGCAAATGGCTGAAGATCGCATCGCGTTTCGCGAAGTTGACGCCCGATGACCAGAAGCGCCTGCAGGACCGGATGACCGAATGGGCCAGGATGACGCCCGAGCAGCGCCGCGTCGCGCGCGAGAACTACCAGAGCGCGAAGGAGCTTTCCGCACAGGCGCGCGAGCGGGCGTGGAAGGCATACCAGCAACTCCCGGAGGAGCAGAAGGAACGTCTCGCGGCCGCCGAGCGCCGCCGCCGGCCGAGCGTCGTCAGTGCGCCGCCGACCGTCGCCGACCGGGACGTGCGCCGCCTCGTCAATTCGC
>NZ_JAAGPC010000052.1:0-49467 GCF_017104595.1 Burkholderia sp. Tr-20390
CCTGCCGCCGAGCCGGCTCCGCCGCCCGCGCCGGCCACGACGGAAGCGGTCGAGAATCCGTACGGGCTCGGTGCGCTATGGAAGAACGGCGATTTCGTCGCCCGTTTCGTGCTGATCCTGCTGGTGATCATGTCGATGGGCAGCTGGTACATCATGATCACGAAGTTCCTGGAGCAGTTGCGCGCGAATCGCCGCGCGAAGCTGGCGGATGCGCAGCTCTGGACCGCGCCGTCGCTCGCCGAGGGCGCCAAGCTGCTCGACGAGGCGTCGCCGTTCCGGTTCATCGCCGAAACGGCGATCGAGGCCGGCGAGCATCATGAAGACGCGCTGCTGGAAGCGGTGGACCGCAACACGTGGATCGACGTGTCGGTCGAGCGCTCGATCACGAACGTGTCGAACCGGATGCAGGACGGGCTCGCGTTCCTGGCCACGGTGGGCTCCACCGCGCCGTTCGTCGGGCTGTTCGGCACCGTCTGGGGGATCTATCACGCGCTGACGGCCATCGGCATCGCCGGGCAGGCGTCGATCGACAAGGTCGCGGGCCCGGTGGGCGAGGCGCTCATCATGACCGCGATCGGCCTCGCCGTCGCCGTGCCGGCGGTGCTCGGCTACAACTTCCTGGTCCGCCGAAACAAGTCGGTGATGGAGCGGGTGCGCAACTTCGGCGCGCAGCTGCATACCGTGCTGCTGGCCGGCAATCGGCGCCCGGTACGCGCGTCGTCGTCGTCGCCGGCCGCGGCGTCGCTCGCGAACTGATCGGCTGACGGAGACGCGCGATGGCCATGAACGTCGGGCAGGACGATAGCGACGAGGTGATCGCCAACATCAACACGACGCCGCTCGTCGACGTGATGCTGGTGTTGCTGATCATCTTCCTGATCACGATTCCGGTCGTGACGCACACGATCCAGCTTCAGTTGCCGAAGGAGACGGTGCAGCCGCTGCAGACGACGCCGAAGAGCATCGAGATCGCGGTGAACCGCGATGGCGATTTCTTCTGGGGCGAGCAGCTGGTGGATGCCACGACCCTGCTCGCGAAGCTGAAGAGCGTGTCGCAGCAGCAGCCGCAGCCGAGCGTCCACGTGCGGGGCGATCAGAACACGCGTTATGAGTTCATCGGCCGGGTGGTCACGATGTGCGAGCGCGCGGGGATTGCGAAGCTGTCGTTCATTACGGAGCCGCCGGCGCGCGGGGGATAGTCGCGCAGCGGAATCGGGGGAACGGGGGGCCGGCGGCAAGTGGTGGAGCGCTGACGCTGGTCGACCGGGAAGCTTGGGATCCAAGTAAGCGCTGAAGCGCTAACGTGGGTCGATCGCGAAGCATGGGATCCACGTAAGCGCTGAAGCGCTAACGTGGATCGACCGCGAAGCATGGGACCCACGTAAGCGCTAAAGCGCTAACGTGGGTCGACCGCAAAGCATGGGATCCACGTAAGCGCTAAAGCGCTAACGTGGATCGACCGCAAAGCATGGGATCCACGTAAGCGCTAAAGCGCTAACGTGGATCGACAGGAGTCGACGATGGGAATGAATGTGCCTTCGGGCGGAAGCAATGCCGAACCGGAAGTGATGGTCGATATCAACACCACGCCGCTGATCGACGTGATGCTGGTGTTGCTGATCATGCTGATCATCACGATCCCGATTCAGATGCATTCGGTAAAGATGGACCTGCCGGTGGGTAATCCGCCGCCGCCGGCCACGCCGCCGGAAATCGTGCAGATCGACATCGACTTCGACGGCACGACGACATGGAACGGCGCGCCGGTGCCGGACCGCGCGGCGCTCGAGTCGAAACTTACCCAGGTGGCGGCGGAACCCGTGCAGGCGGAGATTCATCTGCGTCCCAACAAGCTGGTGCCGTACAAGGACGTGGCCGCGGTGCTCGCCTCCGCGCAACGCGTGGGCGCGACCAAGATCGGCCTGATCGGTAACGAGCAGTTCATGCAATGACGACACGGACGAGCCGATGAACCAGCGACGATGGAAACGGATGATGGCGGTGACGGCGCTCGGCGCGGCGGCCCTGCTCGGACGCCCGGCGCTACCGGCGGACGCGCTGCGGCCGGACGTGGCGAAACCGCTGGCGGCCGCACAGGAGCTGTACCGCGCGCACAAGTATCGCGACGCGCTGGGCAAGATCGCGCAGGCGGCCGCCGTGCCGAACCGGACGCCGTACGAAACCACCGTCGTGGAGGAAATGCGCGGCGCGGCAGCGATGGCGGCCGGCGATTCGGGGACGGCCGCGCAGGCGTACGAGAGCGTGCTGAACTCCGGGCGGCTCTCGGGCGACGACGAGCAGCGGACCACGGCGGCGCTCGCCGGCATCTACTTCCAGCAGAAGAACTACCCGCTGGCGATCCGCGTCGCGCAGCGCTACCTGAAGGCGGGTGGCTCGGATCCGGAAATGCGCACGCTGCTCACGCAGTCTTACTACCTGTCGAACGATTGCGCACCGCTCGTGAACCAGTTGAAAGCGAGCACCGACGCGCAGGCGAATGGCGGACACGTACCGGATGAAGGGCAGTTGCAGATGCTGGCGACCTGCGCGCAGAAAGTGAAGGACGGCAACGCGTATCGCGGTGCGCTCGGGCTGCTGGTGGCTTATCACCCGAGCCCCGCGTACTGGGACGAAATGGTCACGGCCATTCGCGGCAACCCCGGGTATCTGCCGTCGCTCGACCTCGACATCTACCGGTTGCGGCGGGCGACGGGCTCGCTCACGACCGCCAACGCATACATGGAAATGACGCAGCTCGCGCTGGTGGCGGGCTCGCCCGCCGAGGGCAAGCAGGTGATCGACCAGGGGTTCGCATCCGGCGTACTCGGCAAGGACGCGCAGGCGGATCGCGAGAAGCGGCTGCAGACGCTCGCGGCGAAGCGCGCGCAATCGGGCGGAGACGCGACGACGCCGGCAGCGCCGATCGACGCAGGCATGAACCTCGTCTTCGAGGGCCATGCACAACAGGGGCTGCCGATGATGGAGCAGGCGATCGCGAAGGGCGGGCTCGAGCATCCCGACGCGGCGCGGCTGCGGCTCGGCGAGGCGTATTACGTGGCCGGCCAGAAAGCGCGTGCGCTCCAGGTGCTGCGCACGGTCAAGGGTACCGACGGTTCCGGTGATCTGGCACGGCTCTGGGCGGTGGTGGCCTCCCGGTAACGCAACGGACGTGCACGGCCGCGCGCAACGCTGGCGGTCGGCAAGCGGTGTGCCGCCGCGATCGCACGGATGCACGACGGGCAGGTCGACCGATGAAAAGAGGCAACCTTGTTAATTAGTAAACCGAATGAAATGGGCGAGGGCTGCGCGGCCGCACGACGCGAGTGCGCCGCCCGCGTGGCTTGCACGTCGCGACAGCGTGCGGCGGGGGATCGCGCCGGGCCGGCTGTGTCACGGCATCGGTCGAGGCTTGACGACATCAAACCGATTTCGACTGCGAGGGACCGTCTTTCCATGGTTTTGCCCCCTGATGAGTCGGTGCTCGTCGCCATGTCGCTTGGCAACAAGATCCGGGCGCTGCGCCAGCGCCTGAAACTCACGCTCGACGAAACGTCGACGATCGCCGGCATTTCGAAGCCGTTCCTGTCGCAGGTCGAGCGCGGGCGGGCGACGCCGTCGATCACGTCGCTGGTGCGGATCGCGAAGGCGCTGGGCGTGACGATGCAGTACTTCATCGACACGCCGACCGAAGCGCGCTCGGTATGCCGCGGCAACGCGCTGCAGTATTTCCAGTTCACGAACTCGGCCAGCCGGTTCGCCAGGCTGACGAACCTGGTGGACGGCCGCAAGCTCGACGCGATTCTCGTCCGGATGCCGGCGGGGCAGCTGTCGTCCGAGATGACGACACACGCGGGCGAGGAGTTCGTCTACGTGCTGCGCGGGCAGGTGGCGCTGACGCTCGAGGATTGCACGTTCACGCTGAACGAGGGCGACACCGCGCATTACGAATCGACGATGCCGCATGCGTGGCGCAATACGGCCGACGAAGAGGCGGTGATCGTCTGGGTCGGCACGCCGAGGCTGTTCTAGCGAAGGCGGCCGGGAGGAAGGAGAAGTACCTGGTCGACGGCAGAGGGTGCGCAGTGTGGCGCGCATACAGGTTCGCGTTTTATGGAACCAACCGCCCGTCGAGCCGGGAAGAAGCAGGCAATGCGCTCAATGTAGGTGTTTAGTATGACGAATCAAAACAGAAAAAGACGGTGATGCTGAATGGCGCTGGTGCTACGAGGCCGATCCGTTCGAGTCGTGGCAGTCGAAAGCGTGGCAATCGCGGGTTCCGGTACACGGGCACCCAGGACGCGCAAGGAATTCACAAGGTTCCGGCGCACAGCAGGTGGGGTCTTACTACGAGCGAGAGGGAACAAGATGAAGCAGAGAGTTTTGGCGTTGGCCATCAAGAGGATAGTCTGGGCGGAACTCGCGTTGACGGCCGTACTCGCGCCGCCGGCGTTCGCCCAGAGCCAGCCGGCGCCGGGCGCCGTCGCGATCGCGGATGCGGTCGCGAGCGGCGCGCCCGTGACCGTTGCACAGGCGGGCGGCACAACGGGCAGCGCCGCTGCACCGGACGCTGCGGCGCCCGATGCAGCACCCGGTGCAGCAGCCGACGCGACGCCTGCCGCACCCGCCGCGAACGGGCAGGGCAAGGTCGCGCAGATCAAGCGGTTCGAAGTGACGGGCTCGCTGATCCGGCAGGCCGACAAGACGGGTTTCCAGCAGGTGCAGACGATCACGCCGAAGGAAATCCAGGCCAGCGGCGCGGTGACCGTCGCCGACTTCCTGCGCGATGCGGCAGCCAACTCGGCGAACAGCTGGGGCGAAGGGCAATCGGGCAACTTCGCGGCCGGCGCGGCCGGCATTGCACTGCGCGGCCTCTCGGAGAAGTACACGCTCGTGTTGGTCGACGGCCAGCGCGTCGCGCCGTATGCATTCTTCTCGAACAGCGTCGATTCGTTCTTCGACCTCAACACGATCCCGCTCAACGACATCGAGCGGATCGAAATCGTGAAGACGGGCGCGGTGTCGCAGTACGGTTCGGACGCGATCGGCGGTGTCGTCAACATCATCACGAAACACAATTTCCGCGGCCTGCAGCTCGACGGCAGCCTCGGCAGCGCGATCAACGCCGGCAACGGTGACGGCACGATGAAATTCGGCGTGCTCGGCGGCTTCGGCGACCTGAACGCCGACCGCTTCAACGTGACGGCCGCGCTCAGCTACTACAAGTCGAACGGCTTCACGCTGGCCGACCGTGATTCCACGCGCAACCAGGACTTCACGGGCAAGCCGGGCGGCTTCTCGCTGCTCGCGCCGTCGTACTGGAACATGCCCGACGGCAGTGCGCAGGCGCTGACCGGCGGCTGCCCGTTCGGCGGCTCGGTTCATCAGGCCGCGACGAATTCGCTGTCGGCCGGGTTGCCGGGCACCATCTGCGGGTACAACACGGCGGAAAGCACGTCGATCCTGCCGATGACCGAGCGCCTGAACGCGAAGCTCCACGGTGACTTCAAGATCGACGACAAGACGACCGCGTTCGCCGACTTTATGGAGAGCTACAACACGACCACGACCAACGACGGCCTGTGGAACAACGTGATCGGCAACTCGCAGAACCCGGCGCTCGTCTGGAATCCGCAGACGAAGCTGCTGTCGCCGTTCAACTACACGGTGCCGGCCAGCAACCCGTACAACACGACGGGCGCGGCCACGCCGCTCACCTATGCGTTTCCGAACACGGTCGCGCAAAAGACCTGGGCCAACTACTGGCGGGCGGCCGCCGGCATCAAGGGGTCGTTTACGCTGCCGTACGGCGACTGGGACTGGGCGACGTCGGTCAGCCATTCGCAGAGCACGGTGTCGAACGTGTTCACGAACCAGTTGAACGTGAACGCGCTGAACAACATCTACCAGAACGGCACGCTGAATTTCGCGAACCCGGCCGCGACGCCAAACGCGTTCAACGGGCTGTTCCAGGATGCGAACAACCTCGGCATCTCGAAGCTCGACACGATCGATGCGACGCTGTCGACGCCGAACCTGTTCCATCTGCCGGCCGGCGATGTCGGCATCGGCTTCGGCGCGCAGTTCACGCACCAGAGCGAAACGCTGACGCCGGGTTCCGAGTACCTGAGCGGGGCCGTCATCACGCCGGACCTCGAGACGGTGGATGGCCAGCGCAACGTCGCGGCCATCTATTACCAGATCAACATACCGATCATCGAGAACCTGACGTTCAGCCAGGCAGGCCGCTACGATCACTACACCGACGTGGGCGGCGCCTTCTCGCCGCGCTTCGCGCTGCGGTACCAGCCGATCAAGGCGCTCACGTTGTATACGTCGTACAACCGCGGCTTCCGCGCGCCGACCTTCGTCGAGGACAGCAAGTCGCAGACGCTCGGCATCCAGGTCGATCCGGCCACCGGCCAGAACTATACGTCGATCACCGTCGGCAACCCGAACCTCGCGCCGGAACGCACGCGCAACCTCAATATCGGCTTCCAGGTCTCGCCGAGCCGTTACACCGACCTCGGCTTCGACTGGTACAAGATCCGCATCGACAACGTGATCGGCCAGGGCAAGCCATCGCAGGTCGTGACCGACCCGACGACCGGCCAGCTGCTGTACAAGGTGATTCCGTACCAGAACCTCGGCTACCTCGACACGAACGGCTTCGAAGGCACGTTCCGCCAGGGCCTGCCGCTGAAGGGCTGGGGCACGATTACGCTGTCGGGCGACTGGGCTTACGTCAACAGCTACAAGATCGGCTTCCCGGGCGCCGCGCCGGTCAACGGCGCGGGCAACAACTTCACGATCACGCAGCCGTTCGGCGGCAGCTTCCCGCGCTGGCGCGGCAACACGACGCTGGACTGGAACTACCGGAAGTTCGATGCGGCGCTGACGTGGCAGTTCACGGGCCCGTACGCGCAGAACCTGATGCCCGAGCCGAGCAAGGTCGGTTCGTACAGCCAGTTCAACCTGATGGTGACGTACACGGGCTTCAAGAACTGGACGATCTACGGCGGCATCGACAACCTCTTCAACCGCACGCCGCCGTACGACCCGATCTTCGCGAACGGCACGCTGAGCCAAAGCGGGTACGACACGTCGGTGTACTCGTACATCGGCCGGTTCGCGCAGGTCGGCGCGACGTACAAGTTCTGACGGCGATCGCGATGCACTGACAGGCTTTGGACAGGCCGCTCCACGTCCACTACCCCCATTTCGGGGCGGCCTTTTTTCGCCTGGCGCCACCACGGCCCGCAACCGGGACGCGCGGCGGTGCAGTTCATCCGATCGTGACAGCACGAACCATCCGCGGGACGCGGCCGTATGCGGCGTCCGGCACGGGCATCGATTGCGTGCAGGCTTCACACCCGCACGCTTCCGGACAGAACGACCATGAGACTGTTGAATGGGCGACGGGCACGCGTGCCGCGCCACTCGCACCTGACGCGCACGCACGGGCGGATGCGCACCGCCACGCGCGCCGCGCTGCTCGCGTGCGCCGTGTGGCTCGTGTCGGGCAGCGTCATGCCGCAGGCCGCGCTCGCGGTGCCGGCGATCTCGCAATACGACCATCCGAAGTATCCGCCGGGCTTCACGCATTTCGACTACGCGAATGCGGATGCGCCGGACAGCGGCACGCTCCAGTTCGAAAACTACGACGAGGCGCAGAGCTACGATTCGCTGAACCCGTTCCTCGTGCGCGGCGCGCCCGCACCGGACATCAAGAACCTGATGTTCGACACGCTGATGCAGCGCAGCTGGGACGAGCTCGCATCCGAATACGCGCTGATCGCCGACGACGTCGACATCGCGCCCGACGGGCTGTCGGCGACGTTTCACATCAATCCGGCCGCACGCTTCTCGAACGGTGACCCGATCACCGCGGCCGACGTCAAATATTCGTTCGACACGCTGACGAGCCCGCAGGCGTCGCCGCTGTACAACGCACAGTTTTCGATCATCAAGCGCGCGGTGGTGGTCGACGGCCACACGGTGCGCTTCGAGTTCAAGCACGCGGAGCGCGACGCCGCGCTGATCGCGGGCGACCTGCCGGTGTTCTCGCCGAAATGGGGGCAGCGCGCGGACGGCACGCGGCCGCCGTTCGACCAGATCGCGAACGTGCCGCCGATCGCGAGCGGCCCGTACCTGATCGACCAGCGCAAGAACGACAAGCAGATCAGCTACGTGCGCGACCCGCACTACTGGGCAGCGAACCTGCCGTCGCGACGCGGCATGTTCCGCTTCGCGCACGTGTCGTTCAAGCTGTACCTGGACCAGTACACGGCGCTCGAAGCGTTCAAGGCCGGCGACATCGACGCGCGCATGGAATACAGCGCGACGCAGTGGGCGCGCAAGTACGTCGGCAAGAATTTTCGCAACGGTATGCTGACGCGCGGCGAGTTTCCCGACGGCCCCGCGCAGATGCAGGGTTTCCTGATGAACATGCGCAAGCCGATGTTCCAGGACGTGCGGGTGCGGCATGCGCTCGCGCTCGCGTTCGATTTCGACTGGATGAGCCGGATGATGTTCTACGGGCAGTATCGCCGCACCAACAGCTTCTGGGAGGCGAGCCCGTTCGCGGCATCCGGCATGCCGAGCGCGAAGGAGCTTGCGCTGCTCGAACCGTTCCGTTCGACGCTGCCGCCCGAGGTGTTCGGCCCGATGGTCCGGCAGCCGTCGACGCTGCCGCCGAACTCGCTGCGCGCGAACCTGAAGGAGGCGCGCGATCTGCTCGCGCAGGCCGGCTGGCATTACCGCGACGGCGCGCTGCGCGACGCGAACGGCACGCCGATGACGATCGAGATCATCGACGACCAGCCCGGCATGGACCGTCTGATCCTGCCGTACACGCAGGCGCTCGCGATGCTCGGCATCCACGCGTATCTCCACGAGATCGACAGCGCGGTCTACCTGAAGCGCCTCGACAATTTCGAGTACGACATGACGACGTACATTTACCTGCCGGTGACGATTCCGGGTGCGGAGCTGACGCGCCGCTTCGGCAGTGCGGCCGCGTCGCAGCCGGGCTCCGAGAACTATCCGGGTGTGAAGTCGAAGGCCGTCGATGCGCTGATCCGCGCGGCGCTCGCAGCCGACACGCTCGACGATCTCGAGACGGCCACGCACGCGCTCGACCGCGTGCTGATCAACCTGTACGCGCTGATCCCGCAGTACTACCTGCCGAATGCGCGGATCGCCTACAAGGCGACGCTCGGCCACCCGGCGATCGTGCCGGACTCCTATCAATACGAGGACTGGATCATCGACTACTGGTACGTGAAGCAACCGGCGGCGAAACCTGTGCCGGCCACCTGACGGAGGAACGACGATGCTGGCATACATACTCAGGCGCTTGCTGCTGATGATCCCGACACTGATCGGGGTGGTGACGATCACGTTCGCGGTCACGCAGTTCGTGCCGGGCGGCCCGGTTGAACAGGTGCTCGCGCAGTTGCGCCACGGCAGTGCGCGCGGCGGGGAGGCGGGCGGAGGGGGCGGCGGCTACCACGGCAGCCAGGGCGTCGACCCGCAGCAGATCGAGCAGATCCGCAAGCAGTTCGGCTTCGACAGGCCGCCGCTCGAACGCTACGTGCTGATGCTGAAAAGCTATGCGACGTTCGACCTCGGCCAGTCCTATTTCGCGCATCGCAGCGTGTGGGCGGTGATCCGCTCGAAGCTGCCGGTGTCGATCACGCTGGGGATGTGGACGGTGATCCTCACGTACCTGGTGTCGGTGCCGCTCGGTATCGCGAAGGCGGTGCGCAACGGGTCGCGGTTCGACACCGTGACGAGCGTGCTGGTGCTGGCCGGCTACGCGGTGCCGGGCTTCGTGCTCGGCGTGCTGCTGCTGATGCTGTTCGGCGGCGGCACGTTCTGGCAGGTGTTCCCGATGCGCGGGCTCACGTCCGATAACTTCGACGACCTGACGCTGATCGGCAAGGCGCTCGACTATCTGTGGCACGTCGTGATGCCGGTGACGGCGTCGGTCGTCGGCAACTTCGCGATCGTCACGATCCTGACCAAGAACACGTTCCTCGAGGAAATCGGCCGGCAGTACGTGCTGACCGCACGCGCGAAGGGCGCGCCGGAGCGCGACGTGCTGTGGAAGCACGTGCTGCGCAACGCGGCGATCCCGTTGCTCACGGGGCTGCCGGCCGCGTTCGTCGGCGCCTTCCTGAACGGCAACCTGCTGATCGAGACGCTGTTCTCGCTCGACGGCATGGGGCAACTGTCGTACGACTCGGTGATCCGCCGCGACTATCCGGTCGTGCTCGGCTCGCTGTTCCTGTTCACGCTGATCGGCCTGCTGACCAAACTCATCGCGGATATCTGCTATGTCCTCGTCGACCCCCGTATCCAGTTCAACCGCCTGGACCACTGACCCGGCCTGCGCCGCGTGCGCGGCCTCGCCGTCGCCGTGGCGGCGCACGTGGCTGCGCTTTCGCGCGCAGCCGCTTGGCTACTGGAGCCTCGTGATTTTCGCGGTGCTGTTCGCGCTCAGCCTCGGTGCGGACCTGCTGTCGAACGACCGGCCGCTGATCGTGCGCTACGACGGGCACTATTACTTCCCGATCGTGAAGGACTATCCGGAGACGGCGTTCGGCGGCGACTTTCCCGCGATGACGAATTATCTCGATCCGTATATCCGCACGAAGATCGAGTCGCACGGCAATTTCGCGATCTATCCGCCGAACCGTTACCGCTACGACACGATCGACTATTTCGCGTCGCGGCCGTATCCGGCGCCGCCGTCGTCGAGCAACTGGCTCGGCACCGACCAGTTCGGCCGCGACGTGCTCGCGCGGCTGCTGTACGGGTTCCGGCTGTCGGTGCTGATGGCGTTCGCGCTGACCATATCGGGCGTGCTGGTCGGCGTGCTGACGGGCGCGCTGCAAGGTTTCTACGGCGGCCGCACCGACCTGGTCGGGCAGCGCCTGATCGAGATCTGGAGTGCGCTGCCGGACCTGTACCTGCTGATCATCTTCGCGTCGATCTTCACGCCGTCGCTGTGGCTGCTGTTCATCCTGCTGTCGATGTTCGGCTGGCTCGTGCTGTCCGACTACGTACGCGCCGAATTCCTGCGCAATCGCGCGCTCGACTATGTGAAAGCGGCGCGCACGATGGGGTTGACCAACGCACAGATCATGTGGCGCCACGTGCTGCCGAACAGCCTCACGCCGGTGATCACGTTCCTGCCGTTCCGGATGAGCGCGGCGATCCTGTCGCTGACGAGTCTCGATTTCCTCGGCCTCGGCGTGCCGCCGCCGACGCCGAGCCTCGGCGAACTGCTGCAGGAAGGCAAGAACAACCTGGATGCGTGGTGGATCTCGATCGCGGCGTTCGCAGCACTGGTGGTGACGCTGCTGCTGCTTACCTTCATGGGCGATGCGCTGCGCAATGCGCTCGACACGCGCACGCGCGGTTCGGCATTCGGCGGAGGGCGGTGATGACGAAACCGTTGCTGCAGATCGACGGGTTTTCCGCGCATTTCGGCGCGAGCGCGGCCGTACAGGACCTGAGCCTGTCGATCGGCCGCGGCGAGCGCGTGGCGCTCGTCGGCGAGTCGGGGTCGGGCAAGAGCGTGACCGCCTTGTCGATCCTGCGGCTTGCGCAGCAGGCGACGCTGTCGGGGCGGATGCTGTTCGACGGCGAGGATCTGCTCGCGAAGACCGAGCAGCAGATGCGCGGGATTCGGGGCGCCGATATCGCGATGGTGTTCCAGGAGCCGATGACGGCGCTCAATCCGCTGTATACGATCGGCAAGCAGATCGCCGAGAGCCTGCGGCTGCACGAGGGGCTGCGCCCGGGCGACGCGCGCGAGCGCGGGATCGCGCTGCTGCGGCGCACCGGGATTCCGGAGCCGGAGCGGCGCATCGACAGCTTCCCGCACCAGCTGTCGGGCGGGCAGCGGCAACGCGCGATGATCGCGATGGCGCTGGCGTGCCGACCGCGCCTGCTGCTCGCGGACGAGCCGACCACCGCGCTCGACGTGACGGTGCGCCAGCAGATCGTCGACCTGCTGATCGAGCTGCAGGAGCAGGAGGCCGCTTCGCGCGGGATGGCCGTGCTGCTGATCACGCACGACCTGAACCTCGTGCGGCGCTTCGCGCAGCGTGTGGCCGTGATGGAGAAGGGCGTACTGGTGGAGAGCAACACGACGGCCGACCTGTTCGCGGCGCCGCAGCATCCGTATACGCGCCGGTTGCTCGACAGCGCGCCGCAACGGACGGTCGAGCCGGTGGCCGCCGGCGCGCAGACGATTCTCGACGTGCAGCACCTCGCCGTCGACTACCGCATCGCGACAAAGGGCTGGCGCTCGGTGCTCGGCAAGACGACGTTCCGCGCCGTGCACGACGTGCAACTGAGCCTGAAGCGCGGTGAAACGCTCGGGATCGTCGGCGAGTCGGGCTCGGGGAAATCGACGCTCGCGTCGGCCGTGCTCGGGCTGCAGCGGCCGGCGTCGGGCGGGATCGAGATCGATGGCATGCCGCTGGCGTCGCTGCGCACGACGCAGGGCCGGCGCACGCTGTACGGGCGCATGCAGGTGGTGTTCCAGGATCCATTCGGTTCGCTGTCGCCGCGCATGACGGTCGAGCAGATCGTCGGCGAGGGGTTGGGCGTGCACCGGCCGCAGGTGGCCGGCGACGCGCGGCGGGCGCGAATCGCCGCGCTGTTGCAGGAGGTGGGCCTGCCGCCGGAAGCGATGCTGCGCTATCCGCACGAGTTTTCCGGCGGGCAGCGGCAGCGGATCGCGATCGCGCGGGCGCTGGCGGTGGAGCCGGAACTGCTGGTGCTCGACGAGCCGACGAGCGCGCTCGATGTGTCGATCCAGAAGCAGGTGCTGAATCTGCTGACGAATCTCCAAAAGAAGTACAAACTCAGCTACCTGTTCATCACGCACGATCTGGCGGTGATGCGCGCGATGGCCCACCGGGTCATCGTGATGAAGGCGGGACGCGTGGTCGAGGCGGGCGAGACGCTCGACGTACTGCACGCGCCATCCCATCCGTATACGCGGGCGCTGCTCGCGTCGTCCATGCTGGCGCCCGAGCGCGGCCCGCAGGAGCAGCAAGAGGGAACCGATGATTGACGAGAACCGGGCGCCGGGCGCCCGAGCCGTGCAGGCAGCGCAGGGGTTGCGCAGCGACGCCGATTTCTGGTCGCTGCGCATCGTCGACGAGACGATCGACGAACACGCGGTGCGCAACGACGTCGCGCAGCCGTTTTCGCGCACGCGCGAGCGCGGTGCGATGCTGACGGCCTGGGCCGGCACGGGCGCCGGCTATGCGGCGACGCCCGACCTGTCCCCGGCCGGGCTGCAGGCGGCGCTCGACATCGCGACCGCGCGGGCCCGGGCCAGCGCGCCGTGGGCGCTGGTCGATCATCGGCAGGCCGCGCGTCCGCAGGCGAGCGGCACCTATGCGTCGCCCGATGTCGATGCGGCGCTGCCGTCGCGCGCGGAATGGATCGAGCGTCTCGCGCACGAATGCGCGGCGGCAAACCTCGGCGCGCGCATCGTCGAGCGTTCGGCGAGCGTGATGATCGTGCACACCGAGCAGTATTACGTGACGAGCGACGGTGTACGGATCGACCAGCGCTTCCGCTTCCTGATGCCCGAGCTGCAGGCCGTCGCCCATGGCGACGGCGACACGCAGACGCGCTCGCTCGGCCAATCGGGCACGCTGGCGCAGGGCGGCATCGACGTGCTGGCGCGATACGGCTTCGATGGCGCCGGCGCGCGTGTTGCCGACGAGGCGCTGCAGTTGCTCGCCGCGCCGAACTGCCCGACCGGCAGGCGCGACCTGCTGCTGATGCCGGACCAGATGATGCTGCAGATCCACGAGTCGATCGGCCATCCGCTCGAACTCGACCGGATTCTCGGTGACGAGCGCAACTTCGCCGGATCGAGCTTCGTCAGGCCGGAGATGGTCGGCCACTATCAATATGGCTCGCCGCTGCTGAACGTCACGTTCGATCCGGAGCCGACGGCCGAAGCCGCGTCCTACGCATTCGACGACGACGGCACGCCGGCGCGCAAGCAGTACCTGATCCGCAACGGCGTGCTCGAACGGCTGCTCGGCGGGGCGCTGTCGCAGCAGCGCGCGGGCTTGCCGGGCGTCGCCAACTCGCGCGCGTCGAGCTGGAACCGCGCGCCGATCGACCGGATGGCGAACCTGAACGTCGAACCCGGCGACCAGTCGCTCGATGCGCTGATCGCGGGCACCGAGCACGGGATCCTGATGCGCACCAACACGTCCTGGTCGATCGACGACCACCGCAACAAATTCCAGTTCGGCTGCGAATTCGGGCAACTGATCGAGAACGGCCGGCTCACGCAGGTCGTCAAGCGTCCGAACTACCGCGGCATCTCCGCCCAGTTCTGGCGCAGCCTGCGCGCGGTCGGCGATGCGAGCACGTTCGGCATCTACGGCACGCCGTACTGCGGGAAGGGCGAGCCTGCGCAGATCATCCGTGTCGGCCACGCCGCGCCGGCCTGCGTGTTCGCCGGCGTCGACGTCTTCGGAGGCGCGTGATGACGGGATTCGATCCGATGGCACGCCGCGCCGGAATCGACTGGCACGCGTATTTCGCCCGGCTCGCCGACGACGCGCAACGGCTGACCGCGCCAACCGAAACCGTCCTGCTCGGCTTCTCCGGCGAAACGTCCGACTTCATCCGTTTCAACGGCGGCAGGATTCGCCAGACCGGGTGCGTCACGCAGGGGCGGCTGTCCGTGCGGCTCATCGACGGCGCGCGGCAGGCGCACTCGGCGCTGACCGTCTGCGGCGATCCGACAGCCGACCTGCGCGAACTGGCGGACGCGCTCGCCGTGCTGCGCGATGGCCTGCGCGATGCGCAGGACGACCCGCACCTGCTGTTCGATACCGCGTCGTGGGTGCATGAAACGCGCCGCACCGGGCGCTTGCCGAATGCGGACGGGCTTGCGCGAATCGTGGCCGAATGCGCGCGCGGGCTCGACTTCGTCGGCTTTTACGCGGGCGGCACGCTGGCGCGCGGCTTCGCGTCGTCGACCGGCAGCCGCGGGTGGTACGAGGTCGAGAATTTCAATTTCAGCTGGTCGCTGTACGACCCGAGCGGTCGCGCGATCAAGACCGTCTATGCGGGCGACGACTGGCGCGATGCGGTATTCGCGGCGAAGGTCGACGCGGCCGCCGCGCGGCTGCCCGTGCTCGGCCGCTCGCCGAAGGCGCTTGCGCCCGGGCGCTACCGCGCGTATTTCGCGCCGGACGCCATTCACGAGATGACGAGCCTGCTCGGCTGGAGCGGCTTTTCGGCGCGCGCGGTGGCGAGCGCCCGCAGCCCGCTGCATCGCCTGTACGCCGGCGAGGTCGCGCTCGATCCGCGCGTGTCGATCACCGAGGATTTCTCGCTGGGCATCGCGCCGGCGTTCAACGCGGACGGCTACCGGCGCGACAGCGTGCCGCTCGTCGTCGAAGGGCGGGGCGCCGGGCAGCTCGTGTGTGCACGCACCGCGCGCGAGCACGGGCGCACACCGAACGGCGCGGACAACGCCGAAGCGCCGCAGTCGCTGTCGATCGCGGGCGGCACGCTCGCCGATGCCGACGTGCTGGCCGCGCTCGACACGGGACTCTACGTCGGCAACCTCTGGTACCTGAACTTCTCGGACCCGATCGCGTGCCGGATGACGGGGATGACGCGGTTCGCGACGTTCTGGGTCGAAGGCGGGCGCATCGTCGCGCCGGTCGATGCGATGCGGTTCGACGACAGCTTCTACCGGCTGTTCGGGTCGGAGCTCGAGCAACTCGGCGCGGTGCCGGCGCTGCTCGCGAGCGACGACACGTACGGCGAGCGCGCCACCGGAGGCGCGCAGTTGCCGGGGCTGCTCGCGCGTTCATTCGAGCTCACGCTGTAGCGCGTTCGCCGACACTCGCCGATGCCGTCATTCTTCATCGACCGTCCCGTCTTTGCGTGGATCGTCGCGCTCGCGATCGTCGTCGCGGGCGTGCTGGCCATTCCGCAACTGCCGATCGCGCAGTATCCGCGCCTGGCGCCGCCACGGGTCGTGATCACCGCGTCCTATCCGGGCGCGTCGACCGAGACGGTCGATGCCGACGTCGGCAGCGTCATCGAGGAAAGCCTCGACGGCGCCGACGGGCTGCTGTACTACGAGACCAGCAGCGACGGCCACGGCAACCTCGAGATCGACGTGACGTTCGCGCCCAGCACCGATCCGGACATCGCGCTCGTCGACGTCAACAACCGGTTGAAGCAGGTCGAGCCGCGGCTGCCGCAGCAGGTCGTCCAGCAGGGGATCGGCGTGTTCAAGGCGGCGAACACGTTCCTGATGCTCGTCACGCTGACGTCGACCGACGGCACGCGCGATTCCGCGCAGCTCGGCGATTACCTGAACCGCTACGTGCTGCGCGAGCTGAAGCGCGCGCCGGGGGTGGGCGCGGCCGAGCTGTGGGATGCCGACGAGGCGCTGCGGGTCTGGCTCGATCCGGTCAAGTTGCGCGAATACGATCTCGGCGCCGACGACGTGATCACGGCGATCGGCGCGCAGAACGCGACGGTCACGGCCGGCGCGATCGGCGACGCGCCGTTCGTGCGCGGCCAGCAGCTCACCGCGACGGTCGTGGTCAAGGGCCAGCTCACGTCGCCCGAGGAGTTCGGCCGGATCGTGCTGAAGTCGAAACAGGACGGCTCGGTGGTGCGCGTGGCCGATGTCGCGCGCGTCGAGATCGGCCGCGACGACTATTCGTTCTATTCGCGGCTGAACGGCCGGCCGGCCGCGACGGTCGGCATCCAGTTGGGCCCGCGCGGCAACGCGCTCGAAACGTCGAATGCGATTCGCGCGCGGCTCGCGGAACTCTCGCGTACGCTGCCGCCGGGCGTCGCGGTCGAGATTCCGTTCGACGGCGCGCATTTCGTCAAGATCGCGATCCACGAAGTCGTGCTGACGCTCGTCGAGGCCGTCGTGCTGGTGTTCTGCGTGATGTGGCTGTTCCTGCGCGACCTGCGCTACACGCTGGTGCCGACCGTCGTGATTCCCGTCACGCTGATGGGTGCGTTCGTCGCGATGTGGGCGCTCGGGCTGTCGATCAACGTGTTCACGATGTTCGGCCTCGTGCTGGCGATCGGCATCCTGGTCGACGATGCGATCGTCGTCGTCGAGAGCGTGCACCGCGTGATGGAGGAGGGCGTGTCGCCGCGCGACGCCACGCGCCGGGCCATGAAGCGGATCGGCGGGGCGATCGTCGGCGTGACCGCGGTGCTGACCGCCGTATTCGTGCCGATGGCGTTTTTCCCGGGCAGCGTCGGCGGCATCTACCGGCAGTTCGCGGTGGCGATGATCGCGTCGATGCTGGTGTCGTCGTTCATGGCGCTGTCGCTCACGCCCGCGCTGTGCGCGAACCTGCTGAAGCCGGTCGCGCGGCACGATCGCGGCGCCGGCCGTGCGCGGCAACGCGGCATCGGCGCGCGTCTGGCCGACCGGTTCGGTACGGCTTTCGCGCGCGCCGAAACCGGTTATCGCCGCGTCGCCGTGTTTGCGGTGCGCCGCACCGGCATGGTCGTGGCCGTCTATGTGGTGCTCGTGATCGGGTGCGGGCTGCTGTACTGGATGATGCCGGGCGGTTTCCTGCCGACCGAGGACCAGGGGCAACTGCAGGTGATGATCCAGTTGCCGGCGGGCGCCACGCAGGCGCGCACGCTCGCGGTCGTCGAGCGGGTGGAGGCTATCCTGCACGGGGAGCCGGCGATTGCGAACGTGACGAGCGTGATCGGCTGGAGTTTCGTCGGCAGCGGGCAGAACGTCGGGATGGCGTTCGTGGAACTGAAGGACTGGGCGAAGCGCGACGTCGATGCGATCGCGTTGCGCGACCGGCTCAACGGGCGGTTCAGTGCGATCCTCGACGGCGACGTCGAGGCGGCGCTGCCGCCGTCGGTGCGCGGCATCGGGCATTCGGACGGCTTCACGTTCCGGCTCGAGGATCGTGGTGGAGTCGGGCTCGACGCGTTGAAGGCGGCCCGCGAGCAGCTTGCCGAGCGTGCGAAGGCGAGCCCATTGCTCTCGGCCGTGCATTTCGAAGACCTGCCGGATGCACCGCGTATCGAGCTCGATGTCGACCGCGCGAAGGCGTATGCGCTCGGCGTGCCGTTCGAGCGGATCGCGGGGCTCTTGGGCGGCACGTTCGGCTCGAACTACATCAACGACTTTCCGGCGTCGGGCCGGATGCGGCGGGTGATCATCGAGGCCGATCCGGTTGCACGCGCAACCGATACGCAGCTAATGGCGCTGACGGTGCCGAACCGCACCGGCGACATGGTGCCGCTGTCGGCCATTGCCGCGCCGCACTGGACGATCGGGCCGGTGATGCTGAACCGGTACAACGGCTATCCGTCGCTCGACATCAGCGGCCGGGCGGCGACCGGCACGAGTTCGGGCGCGGCGATGGCGGAGATGGAGCGGCTTGCCGCTGCGCTGCCGGCCGGGATCGGCTTCGACTGGGTCGATGCGGCGCGCGAGGAGCAGGTTGCCGCGCGGCAGACGCCGCTGCTCGTCGGGTTGTCGGTGCTCGCGGTTTTCATGGCGCTGGCCGCGCTGTACGAAAGCTGGACGATTCCGCTGTCCGTGCTGACGATCGTGCCGCTCGGCATGATGGGTGCGATCGCGGCGGCGCTCGCGCGCGGGATGCCGAACGACGTGTATTTCAAGGTCGGGATGATCACCGTGGTCGGGCTGGCGGCAAAGAACGCGATCCTGATCGTGCAATACGCGCGTGATCTGGTCGTGCATGGCGTGTCGTTGCGGCAGGCGGTGGTCGATGCGGCCGCCGCGCGATTCCGGCCGATCGTGATGACGTCGATGGCGTTCTTGCTGGGCGTCGTGCCGCTCGTGCTGGCAACGGGCGCGGGGGCGGAAAGCCGACGGTCGATCGGCACGGGCGCGTTCGGCGGTGTGCTGGCAGCGACGGTGTTCGGGCTCGTGTTCGCGCCGGTGGCGTTTCGGGTCGTGGCGTCGGTCGGGCGACGCGGCGGGCGTAGGGCGGTGACGAGATGGACCAAGACAGTACAAGACGATCTGCCTGCTGATCCGAGCCGAACGCATCGCTCGCCATGAAGCTGCAACCCGGCATCACGCCGCCAGTCTAGTCGGACACGGCGACAAGAAAAACCTGCCGAATCGGGACGCGAGGCAGGTCAAAATTCACGGGCCGATTGCTATGTCACTCGGCAAGCGAGCAATCGGAACAGCCCGAATTAGGAGATTTTGATGTCGTGCGAAAAGTGTAGAAACTTTGGCGGAACAAGCTCTAACTATGAATCCCTGGGTATAAATATTTCCAGGCATGCGGAGCTGTACCGGTGCAAGAATTGTGGTCAACTTCTCGAGATCGTTGCGGAAGCTCGAGTTCCGTACTTTCTTACGCTTGAGCAGGCTGAAGAGCACTTTCCGGATGCTCGCAAAGAGCTCCAGAAGATTGCGTCGGGGAAGTGAGAGGTCGAAGCCGCGGGAGCCGTGCTCGGGTCAGTTGCCTGGTGCGGGTGATGTATCTCGCGGTTTATCTACGCTGGCCACACGACGTCTGCAGGCGAAATATCGTATTTGACATAATCAACATTATCGACGGATTTGGTTGTAATGGCTAGATTGAAATGTCCGCTTTTGGCTACATAGAAATGTCCGCTTTCGGGCCGCGTAAGCTGACCGGCCGCCGGGTGTCCGGCGCCGGAGGCTGCAATGGCTGCAACGGAGCGGATCACGATGACGATGCGGGAGCTAGACAGGTTCAAGGTCATTCAGGACGTAGCGGACGGCAAGCTCAAGCCATGGCGTGCAGCGGAACGGCTGGAGTTGACGACACGCCAGGTTCGCCGACTGGTCGCCCGGCCACGTGAGCACGGCAAGCCGGACGCGATCGAAGTCGAGACACCGGGCGAAGGACGCTAACCGCTGTCAGGACCCGAGTGCCGCCGATTGATGACTGTTCCGTTCCCCTCCGCCAGCTTGACGGAACAATCAGACCCAAGCCGCAAGACAACCGATGCCTGCTTGTCAGACGCACAGCAGCCCGAGCGAGATGGCCTTCGTCACCGCATGACGACGGCCCTTGGCATTGAGTTTCCGAACGACATTGCCGATATGAAAATTCACGGTTCGCTCGGTGATGCCGAGAATCTCGCCGATCTCCCAGCTCGTCTTGCCGGCGGAACACCATTGCAGGCATTGCCGTTCGCGCGAACTCATGCCCGACATCCGCGTGGTGCCCTGCCCTTTGGTTTCCCGCGCGATCATGGTGACCTTTTCCTCGATGTACGCGCAAAGCAGACTGAGTTTCGCGGTCTGGCCGAGGTCGTGCGCCGGGATGCCTTCAGAGCCGTCGGAGGCAACGCTCAGCACGCCGATGTCGCCGCGATGGCCGCGCACCGGCAAGCTCAGGCCGTGAACGAGACCGAAGCGACGCGCGTCCGCTTCGAGGCACCGCTGCTCGCCGGAGCTGTACATCGCGCGCTCCCATCGCAGCGGCAGCGAGGACGTGCGTGCGTGGGCGAGTATCGGGTCGATGTTCGCGTAGCGGCGCTCGGTGTAGACATCCTGCCAGGCCGGGCAGTTCGAGATGATGTGACTGAAGGCCGTCTCGCCGGCGGACCCGGACGAGACAACCGAATACATATAAGTTTGGTATCCGGCCTCGCGGCAGAAACTTCCCACGTGGGCCCCGAGCTCCTCCATCGTCTGCGATTGAAGGATAGGCATGAATTCGTCTACCAATTCAAACTCCGTATTGACTCTTCACTGATCTCGAACGTAAGCACGCATCAACACCATCGGAAACGCCGCGCTCGCCCGCCGACAAGCGGCGCCCGCGCGGGTCGATCCGGTATTTCATGGCCGGTACTCGGGGCGAGTCCGGCTGGTGCCAACAGTACGGGAGCGGTTAGCTGCCCGACGCACTTTCGCGCAGCTCGCGCACCTGCTCGACACGTTCATGCACGGCGGCCGACGCGACCGGCCCTGCCTTGAGCAGGACGCGATCCACGGTAATCGGCTGCAGGTCATTCCTGTCGACGACCACGGACTCCAGCACCCGACCGCTCTCCCGATCGATCTGCTGAACCGCGACACCGTCGTTGACGAGGTACTTGCTCCCCCAATCGAACAGCACGACCAGCAGCGGGAACAGGTCGATGCCCATCTGCGTCAGCACGTACTCGTAACGCGTGGGTCGCGTCATGTAGCGCCGGCGTTCCAGCAGGCCCTGATCGACCAGGCGTTTCAATCTGCGCGTCAGCGTATTGGTTGCAATCCCGACACTGCGCTGGAATTCGTCGAAGCGTGTGCACCCCTGCAACGCATCCCGCAGGATCAGGAGCGTCCACGATTCGCCGATGCAGTCGAGTGCGCGCGCGGTCGGGCACTCCATCGATTTAAAGCTGGTCGTTCTCATGGCGTGAAGGCTAACATCGTGACTTCTAATATGCAAGTGACTATCCGGACGAATGCCCTGTGGCGTCAAGGGCATGCCGGACGGGCGTGTCCGGCACGCCCCTGGATCAGGCGTCTGCCGGCGGAGGGCCGAATATCAGCGCGGCGTTCGTTCCGCCGAAGCCGAAGGAATTCGACAGCGTGTAACGCACCGGCCGCGACTTGCTGCGGTTCGGCACCAGATCGAGGCCGTCGCATTCGGGGGCCGGGCGATCGAGGTTGATCGTCGGCGGTGCGACCTGGTCGCGGAGCGCCAGCAGCGCAAACACCGCTTCGACGCTGCCGGCGGCGCCGAGCAGGTGCCCGGTCGACGCCTTCGTGGCGGACACCGACGCACCACCGAACAGATGCTCGCCAAACACGCGTTTCAGCGCGGCGATCTCGGCCAGATCGCCGGCGGGCGTCGACGTCGAATGCGCATTGATGTAGTCGATGGCGTCCGGCTCGATGCGCGCACGCTTGAGGGCGGCCAGCATCGCGCGGGCCGCGCCGTCGCCATCATCCGGCGGAGCGACGATGTGATAAGCGTCGCCCGACATGCCGTAACCGATCACTTCCGCGTAGATCCGGGCGCCGCGCGCCAGCGCATGCCCGTATTCCTCGAGGACGACCATGCCGCTGCCCTCACCCATCACGAAGCCGTCGCGGTCGGCATCCCACGGCCGCGACGCACGCTCCGGCGTGTCGTTGAAGCCCGTGGACAGCGCTTTCGCCGCGGCAAAGCCGGCGATCCCGACCTCGCACACGGCGGCCTCCGCGCCCCCCGCGATCATCACGTCCGCGTCGTCGAGCGCGATCAGGCGCGCCGCATCGCCGATCGCATGGGCGCCGGATGCGCATGCCGTGACCGTTGCGTGCGTCGGGCCGCGAAAGCCGTACTTGATCGAAATCTGGCCGGCGGCCAGGTTGATCAGGTTCGACGGAATGAAGAACGGCGACAGCCGCTTGCCGGGCGCGCGCTCGATTTGTCGCGACCCAGCCTCGATGCCCGGCAGGCCGCCGATACCCGCACCGACCATGACGCCGGTGCGATTCTGCAGCGCCCGGTCGTCCGGATGCCATTGTGCGTCGTCGAGCGCTTCCGTGGCGGCCGCGATCGCATAGACGATGAACGGATCCATTTTCTTGACTTCCTTCGCCTCGACCCATTCGGTCGCATCGAAGCCGCCGTCGCGCGCATTGCCGGCGGGAATCAGCCCGGCGATCTTGCAAGGCAGATTCGACGTGTCGAAGCGATCGATGGTCGTGATACCGCTTCGACCGGCAAGCAGGTTCCGCCACGAGTGTTCGACACCGACGCCGAGCGGAGTCACGAGGCCGAGCCCCGTCACGACGACACGCCGCAATCCCAGCGGATGAGGCAGTTGGGGAGTGTTGGGATTCATTGAATTCTCCAGTTGGTTCGCGGTGAATGACCTTGACGCGGGCTCATCGGCTGACCTCGAGTTCGACCGCCTGGTTGCAGAAGCGGCCGCCCAGCACACACGCCGACACGAGCACCAGCGCGGACGTCGCGACCGGAAGGACGATCGAGTGCGGCTGCAGCAACGAGGTCACGATCGGGGCGACGCCCCAGGCAAGCGCATTGATCGACGAGACGACGCCCAGCACCTGCCCCTGATCGTCGGCAGTCGCGCGGTTCGACGCGATGCTGAGCAGCGTGACATAGCAGTTGGAGACGGCGAGCGCGAGCAGCGGCACGGCCGCCCAGAGGCTGACGGGGGCGTCGACCAGCATCACCAGTGCGATCAGGACCGGTTGCGCGATCAGGCTGCCCATGAGGTTCTGTCGCGGTGAAAACGCCTTCGCCAGTGCGGGAATGATGAACAGCAGCGACACGGCGAAGCACGCCGAGTAGAACGACAGCAGCATCGCCTCCCAGAACGCGTCGAATCCATACCGCAACAGGGAAAAGGCCGACATGTAGTTGAAGAAGATGTAGTAGCCGGTCAGGAACACCGCGAGGATGACGAGCGGCGTGCGGAGTACCGGCGATGCCGCATTCGCGACGATGCGCCGCCATGCGCCGGTGCGTCGCGCAGGCGTGGTGCCGTCGTGTGCGCGACGATCGGAGAAGAACGCGATCACGAACGCGAGCGTGAGCGCCGCCAGGGCGGCACCGATGACGAACGGCAGCGCGACGCCGAACGCACCGCCGCCCGTGCCGGAAAACACCCCACCGATGACCGGCCCGATCGCGAATCCCACGCCGTTCGCCGCCGTGATCATGCTGAGGTTGCCGGCTTTCGTGTCGGGCGTGCTGATGTCGATGACGGCCGCCTGCGCAACCGGCAGGCTCGCGGCGGTCAGGCCGCAGATCGCGCGGCCGACGAGCACCCCCCACAGACTGCCGGCGTACACGCCGGCAGCGGTGCCGAGCATGCCGAGCGCGTTGCCGCCCAGGCACAGCAGCAACACCCGTTTGCGGCCGTACCGATCGGACATGTCGCCGAGCAGCGGCGACGCGGCGAACATGGCCAGCGGATAAAGCGCCAGCACGATGCCGTAGATCTGATAGCGCGTGGCCTCGCTCACCGACGCGGCAAACAGGCCGGTTTCGTTGTTGAGCAGCATCGGCGTCAGCGCGGGAAACACGATGCCGATGCCGGCGGCATCGACGAAGATGGTCAGGAACAGCGAGGCAATGGCAAGTTTGGATGTCTTCATGGTCAGCGTGCGGACGGACGGGCAACCGTCCGTCCGGGTTCAGGAAAAGGGATCAAAGCGCCGCGAGCCGGTCCAGGCAAGCTGCGGTCGTGTCGAGCAGCCAGTTGCCCGAGTCGTCGGCGGCCGGCATTTCCAGCCGGCCGAGTTCGTCGAGATACGCGGCATGTTCGACGGGCCGCCCGCACCCCGCGCCGTCGCCGAGCGCGCTGTACAGCGGCAACATCCTGAAGAACGGATCGGATTCGGGCGTCTCGTCGCGGGCGCGGGCCACCCATTCGGCGGCCGGTATCCCGCGCAGCGTCGACCCGTCGCGCAGCCGCGCCACGATCGCGCGAAAATCCAGATCGTCGATATGGACGTTGCGCACGGCCGACATCATGGTGACCTTGCTGCGACGGACGATGTAGCGGGCCACGTGTTCCGTCGGCATGACCGGCACCGCAACGGGAAGATCCGGGTAAGCGCCCATCGCCACGCACTTATTGCTGAACGCGACGAAATGGTTCTGCCGTTGCAGGTTCGGATCGCGGTCGTCGATCAGCAGCGGCAGCCGATAGATCGACGTGGGATAGCCGTGCAGTACCGATTGCGCGAAGCAGGCTTCCGCCACGAACTTCGAGCGTTCGTAACCCGACGACAACGCGCGGATCGCCGCGTGGTCGAGCCATTGTTCCGGCAGCGATCCGAGCTCCGTGTACTGCGTCGAAATGTAGTGCACATGGGCGACTTTCGCGGCCGACGCAAACGCCAGGACGTGCCGGCTCGCGCCGACGTTGCCCTCGCGCATGAACGCGTAGTCGGCCGCGTGATTGACGTGCGCCGCGCAATGCACGACCTGCGTGACATGGGTCAGCAACTGCGCATGGCTGTCGTCGTCCATGCCGAACCGCGGCAAGGTTGCGTCGCCGCGGCAGATCCGGACACGCGCGACGGGCAGCGCGCCGCCGAACATGGCACGGTAGCGGGCGTCGAGACGCGCGCGCGCGTCGGCGTCGTCGTTGCCGCGCACCAGCACGTAGACGTCCGCGTGCGTTTCCTCGAGCAGCATCCGCAGCAGCCACGCGCCGAGGTGCCCGGTCGCGCCGGTCAGCAGATAGGCGTCCGCTGCCTTCGCCGCCGTCCCCGTGAATGCCGGCAGCGTCGCGGCGGCCGCCAGATCCGCCGCATACGGCGCATCCTCCTGACGGCTGACGGCGTCGTTCGTCGTCGTCGCCCCGTCGGGCCGGTGCGCACATGCGGCGAGGAAACCGTCGATCGTCGGGTTGGTCAGGAAGCGGCTGAAGTCGACCTTCAGCGCGAGCTCGCGTTCGGCGGCGAGGACCATGCGCGTCAACGACAGCGAATCGCCGCCGAGCTGGAAGAAGTTCTCGCGGGTCCCGATCGAGGCCAGGTCGAGCTGCGTCTTCCATAGCGCGCACAAGGCCGCCTGTTCCGGCGACAACGCCTCCGCCGCGTCGGCGGGACGCCGTGCATCGGCGTCCTGCTCGATCCGGGCCAGCACGCGTTCCGTGAGCGCCTTCCGGTCGACCTTGCCGCTGCTGTTCGACGGAAATGCGTCGAACTGCATCAGGCGCCACGGCACCATGTAATCCGGCAACCGCCCTTTCGCGCCGGCCAACACGGCAGGCTCGTCGAACCCGTCCGCAATGACGCAGCCGACGATCTGCCGTCCGACTGACGAGGCGGCGCCGACATCGACCACGAGTGCGCTCGCGTGACGGACGCCCGGCTGCGACATCAGCACGTGTTCGATCTCGCCCAGCTCGACCAGCAGCCCGCGCAGCTTCACGCGGAAATCGTTGCGACCGATGTAGTCGAGTTCGCCGTCGCGCCGCCATTTGACGATGTCGCCGGTGCGGTACATGCGCGTCGCACCGTCCTGATACGGATTGGCGGAGAACGCGTCGGGCGCCTTGAGCGTGCCGATGTAGCCGCGCGCCACGCCGCTGCCGCCGAGGTACAGCTCGCCGGGCACGCCAGGCGGCACCGGGCGGCCGCGTGCGTCCAGCACCCAGCAGCGCACGCCGTCGCAGGCGACGCCGATCGATGCGCCCGGCCCGTCGGGTACCCGGGTGCACGCATGATGCGTCGCATAGATCGTCACTTCCGTCGGCCCGTACAGGTTGTTGAGCGTCGTGGTCGTGCCCGATGCGAGCCACGCGCGCACCACGGGCTGCATCAAGGCCTCGCCGACCGAAATCACATGGCGCAGCGTCGGGCAGCGGGTGAGCGGCTCGAGCAGCAGGTTCAGCAGCGACGGCACGGTGCTCATCATGGTCACGTCGTGGCGTACGCACACGGCGGCGTGGCCGGCCGGCCCGTCCGTTTCGTCCATCAGCACGACGACCCCGCCCGTCATCAGCGGCAGGCAGAATTCGGGCACCGAGATATCGAACGTCAGAACCGTCCCTTGCAGGAACCGGTCGCTCGCCGAGAAGCCGAAATGGCGCTCCATCCAGCGCAGGCGCTGGGTCAGGCCCAGATGCTCGACCAGCACGCCCTTCGGATTGCCGGTGCTGCCGGAAGTGAACAGCACGTAAGCGAGCTTGCCGCCGCGCTCGGCGTAGTCGCCGTTCGGTTCCAGCCGAGCATGATGCTGCACGCGGCCGGCTTGCACGACGTCGCAGTCGATTGCGGTGTGGTCCGCGCGAAGCACGACGTTGCACAGCCCCAGCGCGTCGCGCTCGGCGAGCGCCTGCCGCACGTCGTCGGACAGCCGGTGCCGTTGCGTCAACACCATCGCGCAGCGGGCCGTGTCGATCATGTAGCCCGTGCGCGCCGCCGGATGCTTCAGGTCGAGTGCGACGTACGCGGCAGCGCATTTCCAGATCGCGAGGATCGCGATGATGGATTCCGGGCACCCGAAACGCGGCATCAGGATGCCGACGGTCGTCTCGCTGCCGACGCCCTGGCGGTGCAGCGTATCGGCCACCGTATCGGCCAGCGCGTTCAATTCACGATAGGTCAGCCGTCGTTCGCCCCATTCGATGGCGACCGCATCCGGTGTCTCGTGCGCGCGCCGGGCGAACTGCTCGTGCACGCATGCCGTATCGCCCGGATCGACATCCCGCGTGTCGCGCGGCACCGGGCCGCGCCCGGATGCCAGCAACTGCAGCTGGTCGGCCGGCAGCATCGTGATCGAGCCCACTTCGCGTTCGGCATGAGCGGGGTCGGACAACGCAACCAGCAGCGTCGCGTAATGCTCCGCGATCTGTTCGACCGTCGCACGGTCGAACACGGCATCGGCGTACTTGAGGTCGATCGCCCAATCGTGCTGACGTTGCGTCACCCACGCACTCAGGTCGAATTGCGCTTCCTGCTGCGTGATGTCGAGCGGTGTCGCGTCGCACCGGGCACCGACGTCGACCACCATCTCGGAGGCATCGAAGTAGTTGAAATACGTCTGGAACAGCCCTGCCGAACGGCTGGCGGAGCGCAGGCGTTCGTCACGCATCAACAGCGCGAGCGGGACGTCCTGGTAATCGACCAACTCGAACAGTGCACGCCGGACCTGGTCGATCGCCGCCGTGACGGTCTGGTTTTCGTCGACTTCGCTGACGAGCGGCAGCACGTTGACGAAATGGCCAACCGTGTTGCGCCAGCGTTGTGCCGAACGACCGTTGAACGCGACGCCCGTGATCACGCGATTCTGGTTCGAGTATCGCGCGAGCAGCAACAGCCACGTGGCAAGATGCGCGGCCGCGCGTCGTCCGCCCGGCATCGCGTTGAGCTGGTCGGCCAGGCGCCGCGACACCGGTACGCGCACCGTGCCGCCGGTCTTCGCGCCCTGCTCCGTGCGCACCCGATCCACCGGCAGGTCGACGCTGACGGGGACGCCGTCGCCGTCGATGATCCGCTCGACGAAGAATGCGCGTGCGGCCGTCAGGGTCGTCGCATCGAGTGCCCGTTGCGTGGCCACGAAGTCGCGATAGGGTGCATCGGAGTCGACCAGCGGTGCCGTGGTGCCGCACATCGCCTGAAGAAGCTGGACGCCCACGATGAAAATGGTCGCGGCATCCATCACGAGGTGATTCGACGTCACGACCAGATACCATTCGCGCGGCGACACGCGCAGCACGTTCACGCGGGTCGCGAAGTCGGTCGCGAGGTCGGGCGACGCGGCCAGCAACGCCTGGATCCGGGCGTCGACGTCGGCACCCGATGCGGCGTCCTCGGTGGCGATCGCGCAACGCGAGCGCGTTTCGTCAAGCGAATGAATGACGTATCCCGGCTCGTGCTCGACTTCGTCGAAGGTCGCGCGCAGCAATTCGTGTTCGCCGAGCAGCGCGCGCCATCGCGCCGCCAGCCGATCCAGGTCGAGCCCCTCGCCGGCCACGCGCCAGCCGACTGCGCAGTTGTAGGCGCGGCTGTCGCGGTGGCGGATCTGCTCGTACCAGATCGCGAACTGATTGTACGAAAGCGGTACGCGGGCCGGTGCACCGCCCTCCTTCACGGGCGCGGCCTCGGCGGGAGCCGTCGCCGTCGCCTGGCTCATCGACTCCACCAGCCGGTCATGGATATCGGCGACCGTCGCGCTGTCGAAGAACAGGCTCGCGGGCAGGCTCAGCCCGAGCCGCCCCTGCAGTTCGCTGCGAATCCGGATCGTGCCGACCGAATCGAGCCCGAGTTCGTCCAGCGTCGACGTCCTGGCAATCTGGTGCGGCGCATGGCCCGTTTCCGCGGCGATCAGCCCGGTCAGCAGCGCGAACGCGCCATCGGCTGTCGTCGTGGCCGATGCCGGCCCGATCGCGGCCGCGTCGCGTGTCGCGACCGTGTCGCCCGATCGTGCGGGCGCTTCCGGGACGACGCGATAAATCGCCAGATGCGCGCCGTGCCCGATGCGCGCCATCGCGGCGGTCAATGCCGCGCAGGCGGCTTGCGGGGCGAGCGGTTGCAGCCGTCGCAGCGAGCGCGACGGCGCGCGCCCCCCCACCCGCTTCAACATGCCGGTGTCCGCCCACGGTCCCCAGTCGACCACGATGGCCGGCAGGCCGAGCGAAGCACCGTGCGCGGCCAGCCGTTGCAGCCCCGCGTTCGCGATCGCATACGAAATCTGGCCCGGCGATTCGACCAGCGACGCCAGCGACGAGAAATACACGATGAACCCGATCGAAGGCTGCCCGCACGCGTAGTCGTGGAGCACCGACGCCCCGCGCAACTTGGCGCCGAGAACGGTGTCGAGTTGCGCCGCGTCGGTGTCCAGGATGTTCCGGTCGGCGGTCGCGCCGGCCAGGTGAAAAATGCCGTCCAGCGCGCCCGCATGGGCAGTCAGCCACGCACCGTCGACCTCGGCGGCGGCGAGATCCGCGACGAGCAGTTGAATCGTCGCGCCGGACCGCTCGCGCAGGCCCGCCACCCATCGGTGATCCTCGTCGTCCGGCGTCAACGCGCGTCGGCGCATCAGCACGAGGTTTCGGCATCCGCAATCGTCGACAAGATGTTCGACGAGATGTTTGCCCGCCCCGCCGAACGCACCGGTCACGAGGTAGCGGCCGTCGCTGCGCGGCTGCAGCGCGTTGTCGCCGTCGACTTCCGGCAGGCCGGCCACGGTTTCGCGGCGCGCCAGCCCCGCGTCGTCGATACGCCAGAGCGGTGTCGCGATGCGCCGCGACGTGATGCCCGGCTTGACGTCCCGTACCGCCAGGATCGCGTCGACGACGCGATCGCCCGCGTCGACGACCTCGAGCTGTGCCGCGTCCAGCGCGGGCAGTTCGGCCTGCAAGTGAACCGCGAGCGCCTGCATCGTCGCCGCGCCCAGCACGTCCGGCGCCGCATGACCCGTCTCCGTCACGAGGCAGACCTGTAGCGGCTGTCCCGGTTGCCGATCCGACACCGTCTCGATGCTGCGCCGCACGTCTCGAACGAAAGCGGCGACCGCGCCGTAGGACGCTGCGCCGGACAGCCACGCGTAAGGCGCCCAGACGACGACCGTGCGTACTCGCGCGTCGTCCGCGTGCGGTTCGTCGATCGGCTTGCCGTCGCGCTGCGACGCTCCCGGCAACGCGAGCAAGCGGCTTGCCGCGCCGCGCGCGGTGAGGCTCTCGTGCCAGCGATCGGGCGCCGGTGCATCCGCCGGTGCGAGCAACAGCCACGTTTCGCCGGCCAGCGACGCGCCGGCCGACAATGCCGGGGCACCGTCGCGCACCCATTCGACCCGGAAGTGCACGTCATGGCGCTCGGCGGCGCTCGCCGACAGGCGCACGCAGGTCACGCCATGCAGTGTGGCAACGTCCCGGCCGGATTCGTCCTGGACGAGCACGTCGCCGACCAGCATCGTGTCGCTCGACTCCCGAAGCACGGCCCGGCAAGTCAGCGCCGACGACCAGCGCGCGTCCGGATCGATCCGGATCGACTCGAGTGCGACGGGGGCATAGGCGCTCTCCGGACGGCCTCGGCATACACCGAGCGACTGGAAGCACGTGTCGATGAACGCACTGTGACTGAGCGGCAGCGCCGGCTGCGCGTCCGGCGGTGCGATGCGGCAGCGTACCTCGGTGTCGCTGACGCGCTGGTAGGCGGCGATCCGCTGGAACAGCGGGCCGTACTGGACGCCCCGGCGCTCATATTCGTCAAAGAACGCGTCCGGGCGCACCCATTCGCCTGGCTGCTCGTCGAACCGGCCGCTCGACGGCGGCAGCGGCGCGTGTTCCGCTGCGACGTGCACGCGCGCCAGTTCGGCATCGCCATCGTCCGGCAGCCGATAGACGATCGTGTAGCGGCCATCGTGCGCGGGACCGGTCACCTGGCAGGCCACCTCGTGCGTCGCCGCCGGATCGTCGAAGGCGAGCGGCCGGCTGACCGTCAGATCGTCGAGCTGAATCATCGCGCCGGCAGGACCCTGTCGGGGCGCGCGCGCGATAGCCTGCATCGCGAGCGCGACACCTGTCGACAGGTAGAACGCGCCGGGCACGATCGCGCGGCCGTGAATCCGGTGCTGATTGATCCAGTCCAGCGCGGGCGTGCCGAGGTCGACCTGCAAGGTCGCGCGAAAGTCGATGCCCGACCAGGCCGGCGCATCGCGCAGCGGCTGTGGCGGCGCGGCGTGGGTGCTCGCGCGGGAGACCGTGTGCGGCCACGAAGCCGGTTGCAGCAGCGTGTGGTCGAAACGATATGTCGGCAGTTCGACGAACGGCCCGGCGGCCCGCGCATCGCCGAATGCCTGCATGGCCTTCCGGATGTCCAGTGCGCCGCCTTCCGCGAGGCGTCCTGCGGCACGCAGGAACGTTTCGTCGTCGGCTCCGCGCCGGTCGATGCTGGGCAGGCACGCCAACCCGCGCCGTGCCGCCCGCGCGGTGGCCGCGACGAGGCCGCAGAGTACCGGACGCGGCCCGATTTCGAGCACCGCGTCGACGTCGTCGCCGACGAGCCCGGCGGCGGCCGCCGCGAAATCGACGGGGCGCACGATCTGTTCGGCCCAGTAGGCCGGCGAACCCGGTGCCGCGTCCATTTGCACGGACCCGACCCACCCTTCGACGGAACTCACGAAGCGGACGGACGGTCGCGTCGCCGCGACGCCGCCGGCCAGGAGACGCGCCGCATGCGCAGCGAATTCGTCTGCCGCGGATTGCATCAGCGGCGTATGAAACGCGCCCTGCGTGTCGAACGGCAGGGTCGTCAGGCCTTGCCGCCGGGCATGCTCCGCGGCGGCCAGCACGGCCGCCTCGGACCCGGCGACCACGGTCGATTCCGGTGCGTTCAGCGCCGACAGCCACAGCGCGGCCGACGGCAGGCCGTGATTGACCTCGTCGATCAGCGCCTCGACGATCTGCCGCGGCGCAGCGATCGACAGCATCTTTCCGGGGCTGACCGTACACGCCCGCTCCATGGCATCGGCGCGCGCCAGCACCAGGCGGGCCGCCGTGTCGAAGTCGAATGCGCCGGCGAACCACGCCGCCGCATATTCACCGACACTGTGCCCGAGCACGGCGTAGGGCCGGCACCCGAGTTCCTGCCAGAACCGCGCGAGTGCGCATTGCAGGACGAGCAGCGAGAGCTGGGACGTCCGCTGTTCGCGCACGAGCGGCAGCGTCGCGCCCGCAGCCTGCCCGGTGGCCAGCATGCGCGGCAGCAACGGCGTGCTCCAGCCGACGATGCGGTCGACGTGATCCGCGAATTCCGTGAGTAACGCGCGGAATCGCCGGTTGGCGTCGAACAGGCTGCGAGACATGCCGGCGTACTGGCTGCCCTGCCCGGTGAAGACCATCGCGACGCGCTGCAGCCGCGTCGTCGGGACCGGTGCGGCGCAACGCTCGCGCAACCGTTCGACCAGTTCGGCCGGGCTACCGGCCGCGACCGCGATCGACGCATGCGGCCACACCTGGCGGTTCGCCAGCGCCGCGTCGCACAGCGCGTGCAGGTCGATATCGGGCGATGCCTCGATCGCATCCGCATAGGCGTCAGCCAGCGCCTGAACCGACGCCGGCGTGCGGGCCGACAGGAACAGCAGGCTCGCGCCGCTGCGGCGCTCCGCCGCCGGCGTGGCCGCACGATGGGCGCGCGACTCGCCCAGCACGACGTGCGCGTTGGTGCCGCTCATGCCGAACGAGCTGACACCCGCGATCAGCCGCCCGTCCGGATCGCCCGGCTGCCAGCACGTGGCAGTCGCAGGGATCACGCCCTGGAAGCGGGCAAGCGGCAGATCCTCGCTGATATCGTTCGCCATGCAATGCGGCGCGAGTTGTCTCGCGGACACGCACAGAGCCGCCTTGATCAGGCTCGCGATCCCGGCGCTTCCCTCGCAATGGCCGATATTGGCCTTGACCGCCCCGAGATACAGCGGATGCATGCGCTTGCCGAACACGTCGGCGAGCGCCGACAGCTCGATTCGATCGCCGAGGTCGGTGCCGGTCCCGTGTGTTTCGACATAGGAGACGTCGGCCGGCGTCAGCGCGGCGCTCGACAGCGCGTCTTCGATCACGCGCCGCTGGGCGGCCTGCGAAGGCGCGGTGATGCCGTTGCTGCGGCCGTCGCTGTTTACGGCGCTGCCGAGCAGGTTCGCGTAGATCCGCTTGCCGGTGCGCGCGGCGTCCGATTGGCGCATCAACACGACGGCGCCGATGCCTTCGCCGCGCGCGAAGCCGTCGGCGTGTCGCGTGAAGGTCTTGCAGCGACCGTCGGCGGCCAGCATGCCGGCCTGCGCCAGATCCACGCTGTAATCGTGCGTCAGCATGAGCGACGCGCCGGCCACGATCGCCGCGTCGCATTCGCCCGCGGCCAGCGCGCCGAGCGCCTGGTGCACCGCCACCAGCGACGACGAGCATGCGGTATCGACGACGAATGCAGGGCCTTCGAGGCCGAGGTGATAGGCGATCCGCCCCGCGGCCATGCTGCCCAGCGCACCGCGGCTCAGGAAGCCGTTGTAGTCGTCGCTGCTCGCCATCCGGCGTGCATAGTCGAGCGTGCTCAGGCCGACGAACACGCCCCAGCGCTGCTTCCTCAGCGACGACGGGTCGATGCCCGCGTCCTCGACGGCGTGATAGCTCGTTTCCAGCAGCAATCGATGCTGCGGATCCATGTAGATGGCCTCTTTCGGCGCGATCGAGAACACCGCCGGATCGAATGCCCACGGCGAGCGGGCAAGGAAGCCTCCATGCAGCGCTTGCGGCGGCGTCGCGGCGCCGTCCGCGCCGAAACGGCCGGCCGGCATCGGCCCGGTGGCTTCCCGCCCGTCCAGCACCACCGCACGGAAAGCATCGAGCGAATGGGCGGTTCCGGGCAACTCGCACGCCATGCCGACAATGGAGATTTCCTCCGGTACCCGTTCACGCTGCTTCATTGCTCGACTCCGTCGTTGCGTTGTGTTTTTCCGTTCCGTTCTGCGCGTCGATCTGTTGCAGCATGCATTGCACCGAACGGCAGGCGCCTTCGAAAAAGCCCTGCAGGTCCGAATAGGCCTCGCCGCAGATATGCACGCGCCGGTTGGCCGGATCGGCGCCGATGCCGAACGCGGCCAGTTGCCGAATCACGTCCGCCGAGCGGTAGCCGGGACGCCAGAAATGCACGCCGGCGCCGAACGGCGCCATGCTCCAGTCGCGAATGCCCCATTCGAGGATGCGCGGCGTGTCGTCGCGCGAGAACGTCTGCTGCAGCGTCCGGACGAGCGCCGCCTTCAGGCGCTCGCCCCGGTTGCGATACGGGGCCGACTGCCAGCCGCGGCGGCCTTCTTCCGTGTCGATCAGGTTGGCCCAGTACTGATGCCACGGTTCATCGCTGTAGAACATCGCCATGCCGTACCGCTCAGGCTGGCTGGGATGGACCTCGAAATGAGCGGCCCGAACCATCGCGCCTTCGCCGCTGCCTGGCGGCGTGTCGGCGTTCCACCACGGGTCCTCGACCACGCAGCATGCCCACGTGATCGGGAACGGGACGACGGCATCGAGGCTGGCGGTCACGGCCGGCGGCAGGCAGCGGGCAAGCGCCCGGAGCGGGCGCTGCGGCAGCGCGAGCACGACGCGCCCGCACCGGACGACGACGCGGCGCCGCTCCGCAGTCGACACCTCTTCGATCGTCGCGGCGATGGCGCCATCGGGCTGCTCCGACAAGTCGACGAGCGCGTGATCCACGACCACGTCGACGCCCAGTGCGCGCACCGCGCGCCCTGCGTAGTCGATCAGCGTCTGCATGCCGCCGACCGGCAGGTAGGACGGACGCTCGAGCAGGCGCAGGTCGAGCAGCGTCGCGATCCATTCCGCGGCATTCGGGTTCGCGTTCTTGAAGTTGTAGAACGCCCCCTTCTCGCGCGTGAACTCGACCGCTTCATGGCTCAGTACGTTCGACAGCACGTTCCAGATACCCTGCTGGTAAAGCGGCATGCCCCCGAACTGGGCGTCCGTGCGGAATCTCGCCAGTGCCTCGGCCCGGCCGGGCCGGTCGAAGCGGTCGCCGTCGAGGTCCCACTGGTCCGCGACGATCACGCGCACCGCATGCATCAGCAGCGCCCAGGGCGGATCGTGCGCGCGCGGATCCGCCAGCAGCGCGCGCTCGTCCTCGGTCAGCTTCGCCGCACACGGACGGATCGACGAACCTGCCTCGTGCGACGAAATGGGTTGCACGGGTACGCCGAGCGCCTGCACGAAGGTGTCGACGAGCGGCTGAAGATCGGGCTCGATTCGCACGGCGCCGTATTCCGCACGGAATGCGCCGGCGAGCATCTCGTCGGTCTGCACCCGGCCGCCGATGCGAGACAGCATCTCGACCAGGCGAACCCGCAGTCCGGGGTGACGCTTCTTCAGTTCATAGGCGGCATACAGGCCAGCCAGACCGCCACCGGCGATCAGTACATCGGTATCCAAATGAATTCTCCGTCTGGAAGGCCCGGTGCCGCGTGCGCCATTGCGCGCGGCGACCGGTGCCGTTCTCATGCCGTTGCAAGCCGCGAGTGGATTTCCCGCGAAAGAAGGTCGATCGTGTAGTACTCGAACATGTCTTCGGCACGGAGGGACACCCCGAAGGCGGCGCTGAGCCGCAGCGACAGCGCCTGTACGCCCAGCGAATCGAGCCCGATATCCGCGAACGGTTCGTCCCGGTCGATCAACGCATCACTGCCCAGGCCGATCAACTGGGCCAGCGCGCGGCCGATTTCGGACTCGACGTCGTTGGCCGGCACGTCATCCGCTCGGGCGCGCTCGCTGGCCTGGCGGCAGAGGTCGACGAGCGCGCGCCGGTCCGCCTTGCCGCTCGTCGCCTGGCGCGGGATCTCCGCGACCGCGACCCAGTCCTTCGGCAGCCAGGCGGCCGGCAGCGCGTGGGCCGCGGTTTCGCTCAGTGTTCGCATCCACGCGGTGTCGTGGCCGTCGGCCAGAACGACAATGGCGGTCAGCCGGTCGCCGACGACGAGCGCGGTGGCATCGCGAACCATCGGCGAGCGCAGCACCGCGGATTCGATCTCCGCCAGTTCGACGCGCTGGCCGTTGATCTTCACCTGGTCGTCCACGCGCCCCACGCAGTGGACGAGGCCGTCTGCATCGACCCGGCAGATGTCGCCCGTCAGGTAGATGCGCGAGTACACCGGCAGGTCACCGGTCTCGAACAGCGGATTCGCGATGAAGCGCCGCGCCGTTTCCGCGGCGTCGTTCACGTAGCCGTTGGCCAGCGCCGCGCCGCTGATGCAGAGCTCGCCCTCCTCCCCCGGCGTCGTGGGCACGATCGCGTCGGTCACGCCGTCCGCCGCGGTTCGACGCAGGTAGAAGCGCGTGTGCGAAACCGGTGCGCCGATCGGCAGCGAATCCCGCGGCGCGTCGTCAAACGGCCATGCGCTCGCCATGATCGTCGCCTCCGTCGGCCCGTACACGTTGTGGACGACCGTGTTGGGCAACAGGCGCCGGGCGCGTTCCGCGAGCGATGGACGGAAGACCTCGCCGCCGACGCAGATCGCCTTCAGGCTCGTGCATTGATCGAAGCCCGGCGTTTGCGTGATGAGATTGAACATCGTCGGCACGGTGGTGATGTGCGTGGCCGCATGCCGCCGGATCGCGGCCACGATCTCGACGCTGTCGATCCGGTGCGTGCCGCCGAGAAAGCACACCGTCGCGCCGATTGTCAGCGGCGCGAGCAGCTCGTGCATGGAGGGGTCGAAACACGGGTTGATGCTTTGCAGCCAGCGATCGTCCTCGCGGAAACCGAGGTAGTCGATGATCCAGCTGAAGTGATTCCACGCCGCGGCATGCGAGACGGCAACGCCCTTCGGCAGCCCGGTGGAACCAGACGTGAAGATGATGTAGAGCGGATCGTGCAGCTCGGCATCCAGCCCGAGATTGTCGGACGACAACTGGCTCGCCCGATTCAACGCCGCATAGACGTCGCTTTGCGGCACGTCGCCGAGCTGCGTCATCGCGCGACCTTCCAGGGCCGTCAGCACGAACGCGATGCGCGCGCGCTGGACCATGTGGCGCATCCGGTCCTCGGGGCACGCGGCGTCGACCGGCACGTAGACGGCCCCGCACTTCAGGATGGCCAGCAACGCGACGAGCCTGACAGGATCGTGATCCGTGCACACGCCGACGGCCTCGCCGGCGCGGATGCCGACTTCATCGCGCAGGAAACGCGCCAGCCGGTTCGCGCGCGCGTTCATCTCACCGTAGGTCACGCTTTCGCGCTCCGAGAGGGCCGCGATTCGATCGGGTGCCGCTGCGGCGCGCTGCTCGAAGGCCAGATGCGGGATGTGGGGTGAATAGATGGGTTCAGTCATCGCAGGATTCAGGACGAAGGGATTGAACGATCGAAGCGACACAGGCGACGTGCGGCTCCGAGAGCATTGAAAAGTGATTACCGGGTACTTCGATGCCCTGCACGCGATGCTGCAGCGCGTGCGCATGCCAGTCGGGCAGCAGCGGCTCGCGCGCGTGCAGGCATGCCACGCGCGCGGCCGGGGCCGCGGCGGTGCGGTGGGACTTCAGCAATGCCAGGCACGTGCGGCGCATGTCGAGCACCTCGCGCAGGCGGGCGGCGGGCATGCGCCGACGCAGGCAGGCGTCGATTTCGCTGTCGCTGGGCGATTCGGCGAGGACGCGATCGGCTTCCGCCGGCGGAAACATCGCCTTGAGCAGCGTGACGCGCTCCGTGCGGTCGTCGCTCACACGCTCGCGGGCCGCCAGGGCCAGCGACGGATCGAGACTGACCACGACGCCCAGGCGCTTGCCGCGCTGCTCCAGCAGGGCGGCCATTTCGCGCGCCACCACCGCACCGAACGAGTGACCGCCGATCCAGTGGAACGGCCGGTCGTCGATCTCGCACAGTGCATCGACATAGCGGTGCGCGAGGTCCTTCAGGTCGGCGGCCTGCGCGAGTTGCGCCGGCACCCCGCGAAACGCCCTGACGATGAACGGCAGCCGCGCGGCCAGCGGCGCGAACGGCACGACGCTGCCGTCGGCGCCGTGAATCAGGGTCAGCACGGCATCGCTTGCGTCGCGCGCCGGGCGTCCGGCGAGCACGCGGGTGACGTCGACGATCGGATCGACGGCCAGCTGATCGGCGAGCTCGGCTGCGGTGTGACGCCACCTGTCGCCGATGGCGGCCGCGAGCGCCGGCGCGCCGGCAACGCTCACCTGCCATGCGTTCGCGTGCGTCGGGTCGTGCGGCCGCAGCACGATGGGGCCGTGCGCGCCGCCGCGGACCTCGAGCTCCCATTGATCGATGGCGGCGCCGGCGTCCGCGCCCCCCGCCGCGTCGAGACGATCGGCGACCCGTCGAACCAGCATGCGGAAAGCCCCGGCGATCTCGGGCGATCCGATCGTGATCGCCGGGGGCGCAGCGCCGACGGCCGAGCGTCTGCGGATCGTGATGGTCGCGGCGTTGCCGCCATCGATGCCCCGCACCCCGGCGCGGCACAACGCCGCGAGAAAACCGTAATGGAGCGGCGCTCCGAGAACCTGGGCCATGCTGGCCCGCAGGCGCGGGGCGATATCGTCCGTCCGCATCATTCTGTATTTACCCGATTTGCAAACCGCACGTTTCTTTGAACATGCTAAAAATATATTAAATATCAAATCACTGTTGCGGAATGTGATTAGACAATCAAAATCCGTTGTCGTGAACCTGCAATATCTGACAGATATCCCTGACACAAACATCAGGTGTCATCGGCGTGAATAAAGCTGTCTGTTCTGACAGCGATCATTTCGAGAAAATAGTCGATACAATCCTCCCCCGCTCCACCCTGATACGTCTTGAAAATCAATTAAATCAACATCGGACCATCGAGAGGTTTTAAATGGAAGTGAAAGCACCTGAGAGCGAATCGGCCCGGTCGATTCGGCAAGAAATCGCGTCGTTCCTTCGCAGCAAAAGCAATCTCCCCGTCACCGCGGAACACGCGACGGAGAAGCTTCTCGCCAAATCACTGGACCTCGACGAAATCTCGCGGCGGCGCGAGGCGTTCTCGACGCATGCGGAGATCGACAGCACCGCGGTGCTTGCGAACTACGAACTTCTGCATGGCGTGAAATACCTGGATCGACTCATAAACTGCGAAAAGCAGCAAATCGATGCAAAATGTATTGTCGCCATCTTCAGAGGGACGGAAATCTGCCTGAATAACATTTCCGTCCTCGCCGACCGGATCATCGACGACATCAGTCATTCCCGCTTCGGCGACGTGTCGGTCAAGATTTCGTGGATGAATCATTTCAACGATTCCCTGTACCGCTTTTCGCAGTTGCTGGTGCAAACGGATCTCGGGCGCAATGGCGGGGACTTTCTGTCGATCGAGGATTCGTCCACCTATCAGGCTGCCGCGAAAAAAACCGAAGCGATGTACGAAGCGCTGAAAGCGGCGCCGGAAGCGGTCGGCGACGTTTCGGAGAAGGACCTCGACGATCCGCAGCGCTTCACGTTCTTTCACACCTTCGTCAATACCAATTACGAAACGATCTGGCTGGCCGTGCTGCGCCACGTTCGCGTGCCGGGCGTGTTTCGTCTCGAGGGCGAGAGCGCCGAGCAGTTCTATCAGCGGGTCGTGCAGAACGACGAGGTGCGCGATGCGGTCACCTGCGTCGACCTCAAGGATCCGACGTACCTGATGCAGTTCCGTGCGTACCACCAGATCAGCGAAGTCCTCGTGGGCCTCGTCAACGACGTGATCGCGGATTCGATCCTGGCGCTCGTGAACGAAGCGAACGAGTCGTTCGAGCATGAGGCGACGTCGCTGGCGCTGTGCAACAAGTTGCTGCAGATCGTCACCGACAACATCAAGCCGATCGTGCGGACGCTGAGTCCGAAGGCTTACTTCGCGATCCGGCCGGCGCTTGGCATCACGAGCGGGTCTCACTCGCACAATCTGCGCAAGGGGCTGTTCCTGACGATCTACCCGCTGCTGGTCCGTTCGCTCCGCCTGCGGCTGATGGCATTCAACGACACTGCCGCGCGCGACGACGACGCCGTGCTCGAGCAGGCGCAACAGGTGCTGCGCCTGAACACGCAACCGGCGCTCGCCGCGATGATTCGTCAGACGGTCTACGTGTACCAGTACGTGCGGACATGGCGTGACGAGCACATCCAGTTCGTCAAGACGCAGATCGGCGTGAGTCCGGAAGACAACACGCCGACGGCCTCGATTTCGGGTGCCGAAAACGCGGCCCAGACCGCGCACAACTTCCGCAACTCGCACATGAACGATCCGATCGGCCCGCTTTACGAGGCGACGCTCGGCAAACGACCGCCCGCCCCGTTCTCGATCGTCCATCCGGGACGTTTTGACGAGCACATGGCGTTCTTCACGGCGAATGCGGTCAAGGCGATGTATGCCGACGTGCAGCAACGCGCGCAGCGCAAGCGCGACCGCGGGGTCCGCACGGGAGGCGCGTCGTGACGACTTTGCCGCTGGTGATGGTGACGGGCGCGAGTTCCGGCATTGGCGCGGCGGTCGCGCGTGCGTTTGCCACGCTCGGGCATCCGCTGCTGCTGGTGTCGCGGCGGTTGGCCGAGCTGCAGGCGCTCGATTTGCCCAACGCCGCATGCGTCGCGGCGGACGTGACCGACGAGCGTGCGGTGCGGGCCGCGGTGCAGGCCGCGCAGGCGCAGTTCGGCGGTGTCGACTGCCTCGTGAACAGCGCGGGAACGATGCTGCTCGGCGAGCCGCTCGAACAATCGGCCGACGAACTGCGAACCATGCTGGACGTGAACGTCGTCGGGACGATGAACGCGATTCAGAGCGTGCTGCCCGGCATGATCGAGCGGCGGCGCGGCAGCATTTTCAACGTCAGCTCGATCACCGGCCGCCAGGCCTTTCCATTTCATTCGGCGTATTGCGCATCGAAATTCGCGGTGCACGGCATGTCGGCCGCGCTGGGCGCCGATCTCGGCCAGCACAATATCCGCGTGTCGACCATCGCGCCGGGCGTGGTTGACACGCCCCTGCTCGACGCCACCACGTCGGAGTCCGCCAAGACGATGTTTCGCGAGTGGATGAGTACGCTGGCTTCGGTGCTGCATCCCGACGACGTCGCACGCGCGGTGTGCTTCGCCTATGCGCAACCGCAGCACGTCTGCATGAGGGAGATCTTCCTGACGTCCACCGCGCAAACGTCCTGAAGCCAACCCGCTCGCGATTCGTCGTGAGGCGTCGGGCAGGCGGATCGGGTGTCGGCTTCCGCAATCGTGAGGGAACTGCCGGCGGAGGTTGCCGGCTGGTCCGATCCTGCCAGTCGAAAACCATCGAAACGCGACTCGATGAACTGCGCCCCAAAGGCCGGAAAGCGATCCGGCTTTTGGGGCGATTTTCGTGGAGTGCTGTCCGCCGGTCGCGGACAGGTGCCCCGCCCCCCACCTTCCTGCCGCCTCGCAAAGACTGTCCATCCGTATCCGGCGGGCGATGCTGACCGCGGCATGCTCGGCTACCAAGACTGACGCGTTTGCCGACTGGTCGGTTTTGAAATGAAATCACGCTATTGTGATAAGAAAAGTTATCCGGACATCAGCGACGCGTTATCCAACTGCGTTCTCCGCAGCAGACGAATCGGTTCGTCAAACCGTCCGATAATCGGTCGCCTTCGGTGAGGTCGCGCTACGCTTGAACATTCGCGCAGCGCATCGAGGCATCGATGCGCTTGAGCGCGACGTCGAGCGCCGATTGGGCGGGCCGCCGGGCGACGCGGCCGCGATCCCCGGCCTTTGACCGCCGGCTCCACGCCTCCACGTCCCGACGTGGCCGCCCTGACCGCAGTCCCTCACCCGACCCCGCCCCGCATTTGTTCCCCCGACGCAAGACTGTTGCTCCACGGTGGGTGTTCGAGATCGCAACCGGCGCGCCTACAGTTCGCCCATCGGATTCACGGATCCGGTCGGCACCGAAGCCGGGAACCCTTCACCTATCGAGGCAAATCATGAGCGCATCCAGAGTCATCATCGTCACAGGCGCATCGCAAGGCATCGGCGCGGCAACGGTCGACGCATTCCGGGCCCGCGGCCATCGCGTCGTCGCAACGTCACGTTCGATCGGGCCGTCGAACGATCCGGACCTCGTCACCGTCGCGGGCGACATCGGCGACGCGGCCGTCGCACGGCGCGTGGTCGACGCCGCGATCGAACGCTTCGGCCGCGTCGACACGCTCGTCAACAACGCGGGCATCTTCATCGCGAAGCCGTTCACGCAGTACACCGCGGACGACTACGCGCAGATCACGAACGTCAACCTGAGCGGCTTCTTCCACGTCACGCAGCATGCGATCGCCGCGATGCAGAAACACGGTGGCGGCCACGTGGTCAGCATCACGACGAGCCTGGTCGATCACGCGAACAGCAACGTGCCGTCGGTGCTTGCGTCGCTGACGAAAGGCGGATTGAATGCGGCGACGAAGTCGCTCGCGATCGAGTATGCGAAGGCCGGCATTCGCGTGAATGCGGTGTCGCCCGGGATCATCAAGTCGCCGATGCACGCGCCCGAAACGCACGCGACGCTCGCGTCGCTGCATCCGGTCGGCCGCATGGGCGAAATGAGCGACATCGTCGACGCGATCCTGTACCTGGATTCGGCGCCGTTCGTCACGGGCGAGATCCTGCATGTCGACGGCGGCCAGAGCGCCGGGCATTGAGACGCGGCGTCGACACCGCGAGCCGGTGCGCCTAGCGCGATGCGCCGGCTCGTTTGGCGCGTTTTTCGGCCGGCTGCCCGGCCGGCGCGCGCGCCAGATGCTCGACGAGAAAGTCGACGAACACGCGTACGCGCGACGACAAAAAGCGCGCATGCGGATACAGCAGCATGAACGGCCGCGACCGGCCGCCGAGGCCGGACAGCACTTCCACGAGCGTGCCGGCCCGCAGATCCTGCTCGACGATGAAGCGATAGGTCTGGAACAGGCCCGCACCGCTGCGCGCGAGCGTCACACCGGCAAGGTAGTCGCCCGACGTACCGTAGCTGCCGGTCGTCGCGACGTCGATTCCGTCCGATCCGTCGTTGAACAGCCACGGAATCGTCCGCCCGCTGCTCGGCAGCTCGAACTGGATGCATTCGTGCGCATGCAGGTCGTCGACGGCGGTCGGCATGCCTGCGCGCTTCAGGTAGCCGGGCGTCGCGACGATCACGAGTTCGGCATCCTCCAGCTTGCGTGCGATCAGGTTCGAATCGGCCGGCGCGCTGCCGCGGATCGCGAGGTCGTAGCCTTCCTCGGCGAAGTCGATGTTGCGGTTGCTCAGGTGGGTGTCGACGCGCACGTCCGGATACCGCTCGCGAAACGCCGGCAGCAGCGGCAGCACGCGATAGTGCCCGTACGGTGTCGGCATGCTGATCCGCAGCACGCCGGCGGGCGTTGCCTGCTGGCCGGTCGCCTCGCGCTCCGCGTCGACCAGTTGCGACAGCGCGTCGCGACATTGCTCGAAATAGCGGCGGCCGGAATCGGTCAGGCGGATCTGGCGTGTCGTGCGCACGAACAGCCGCACGCCGAGACGCGCCTCGAGCCGCGCGACCGAGCGGCTGACCGCGGCCGGCGTGACGCTCGCCGCGTTCGCCGCCAGCGTGAAGCTGCCGAGTTCGGCGGCGAGGCAGAACAGCTCGATGCTGCCCAGCAGCAGATCGTCGAATTGTCGTTGCATGAGGCGATTCCTGCCGTCTGCGGCGCGTGGCGCGCGATGACGCCGAGTGTGCATGAATCTCGTGGCGGAAACCAGCGGACGCGCACGGCGCGATTCGTTACACCGCGTCGTGAATCAATTGCGCGGCTGACATTTACCGGCTTCGGACGCATGGCTACAGTGACTCACAGGCCGTACCGATCGCCCGAACCCTTTTCCCGCAAGGAGCACGACATGACCGTCGAACAGAAACTGGCCGACCTCGGCCTCGCGTTACCCGAGCCGCCGAACCCGCTCGGCAGCTATACGGCCGCCAGCGAAGCCGGCAACCTGCTGTTCGTTTCAGGACAACTGCCGCTGGTCGACGGCAAGATTGCCTATACCGGCCGTGTCGGCGAGCAGTTGAACGTCGACGAAGGCAAGCATGCCGCCCGGCTCGCGGCGCTGAACGTGCTCGCGCAGATTCGCCGGCATCTGGGCGGCTTCGAGCGCCTGCGCAAGATCGTGCGCGTCGAGGGGCACGTGAGTTCGGCCGACGGCTTTGTCGGGCAGCCGGCTGTGATCGACGGCGCGTCGGACCTGTTCGCCGCCGTGCTGGGCGAAAAGTCGGGCCACGCGCGCTCGGCGTTCTCCCAGCGCCAGTTGCCGGCCGATGCGGCCGTGATTCTCGTCGTGATCGCCGAGATCGACCCGGCCTGACCGATCGGCCGCCCTGCGCGGCGGCCAGCCGTTCCCGGGGCGTTTTCACCTGCCCTGCCCGGATGCGTCGCGCGTCGATTATCGGGGAGTGATCGCCGGAATGCCTTCTCCCGTGAGGCTGTACACGTTCCAGATACATTGAAATACAAAATATCGTATGCGATTTAATCGAATGCGCTTGACGGGGGTGGTCGTCTCGACGAAACTCCATCGCATGCGATCGAATCGCATCTGAAACAAACCACCCAACTGACGGAGCAAATGATGAGCAAGATCGAAAAAGTGCTGTACACGGGCAAGACGCATACGACTTCGGGCGGCCGCGACGGCGCGGCGCGCAGTTCCGATGGCCGCCTCGACATCCAGTTGTCGTCGCCGGGCAGCGCCGGCACCGGCACCAATCCGGAGCAGCTGTTCGCGGCCGGCTGGTCGGCCTGCTTCATCGGCGCGATGCAGCTTGCGGCGCGTGCCGCGAAGGTGACGCTGCCGGCCGATCTCGCGGTCGACGCCGAAGTGGATCTCGGCACCGCCGGCAATGCGTACTTCCTGCAGGCCCGGCTGAACGTGAGCGTGCCGGGGCTCGATCGCGACGTCGCGCAGCGCATCGTCGATGCGGCACACCAGACCTGCCCGTATTCGAAGGCGACGCGCGGCAACATCGACGTCGACATCCGTATCGCTTGAACGATGCATCAGGCGGCCTGACGCCGCCTTGCCGAATGCCCGATTTTCTTTCTTTCCTTTTGAGGTGAATGATGAATACCCGACTGATCGCCGCCCTTCTCGTCGCTGTTTCGGCCACGGTTGCCGCACCGGCGTTCTCCAGCGAATCCACCGTGACGCGTGCGCAGGTGCGCGCCGAGCTCGCGCAGTTGCAACAGGCCGGCTACCCGCTGAATCGCGCGACCGACGCCACCTATCCGAATGATCTCCAGGCTGCCATCACGCAGATCCATGTCGCCGATGCGGTCGCCAGCAACGAGCAGGTGTCCGGCTACGGCAGCAACGGCGAGGCGGTAACGCAATCGGGCCGCCGGCATGCGGTCAGCGTGGCCGATCGCTCGGTGTATTTCGGTCATTGAGCGCGACGCATCGTCGATACGCGGACCCTGCCTTCCTTCTATTTCTCTTCTGTCGAGGTAAATGATGAAAACCCAACTGATCGCCGCCCTTCTCGTGGCCGTTTCCGCCTCCGCTGCCGCACCGGCGTTCGCCGATGCAGCCGCCGTGTCCCGCGCGCAAGTGCGTGCCGAGCTCGTCCAGCTTGAACAGGCCGGTTATCGGCCGGGCCGCGCGAACGATCCGCACTATCCGGACGATCTGCAGGCCGCACTGACGCGCATTCATGCGAACGACACCGCGGTGGCCGACGCAGCGACGTCCGGTTACGGCAGCGATGCCGCTGCTGCGACGCAGTCGGGCAGCCGGCCCGCGACGCGAATCGCCGAACGCTCGATCTACTTCGGTCATTGAACGACACCGCGAACGGCGCCGGTGGTCGGCGAACGACGCGTAACCCCTGAACTCCATTTTCTTGTCGAGGTAAATGATGAAGACCCAACTGATCGCTGCCCTTCTCGTTGCCGTGTCGGCTGCCGTTGCCGCACCGGCGTTTGCGGGTGACAGCACCGTGACGCGCTCGCAAGTGCGTGCGGAACTGGCCGCGCTGCAGAAGGCCGGCTACCTGCCGAACCGGCCCAACGACCCGAACTATCCGGATAATCTCCAGGCTGCGCTGCGCCGGATTCACGACACCACTGCAGTCGCGGCCGAGTCGCAGGCGTCCGGTTACGGCAGCGACGCCGACAGTGCGACGCAGTCGGGCAGCCGCAGCGCGGTTCGCACGGCCGAGCGGTCGATCTACTTCGGCCATTGAGCATGGCGCGTCGGAATCGTCGCGCAAGGCTGGACAACGCATGGGAAGCGGGGGCGTGCGAGTACGGCGCGTCCCTCGTCGGCCTGCGGTGGGACGTGGCGTTGCAAAGTGACATGCGCGACGCGCTTGCGTCCACCCGGGATTCGATAGTGCGCGACGCCAACGCCGATATCGGTTTTCGCGACCAGTGATCCGGGAAGAAAGAAGCGGCAGCTGCCGCAGCCGGCCAAACAACACCCCATACCCGAACGCGTTCACGATGCTAGACGTCCATCCGCCGATGGCTCGATGCCTCTCGAGTCGAGTGATGGCGTGCTATCGAAGCCGCGCAAAATAGTTGCAACCGCAACCGCAACCGCAACCGCAACGCTCAACGGCCGCGCACCGGGCCACTGATGGCCGGCCGCATCGATCCGGCGTTCGAAGCGATACACGATGGCGGGCGGGAAGTTCATTCACGCGACGCCGATCCTGACGGCACGAATACGTATGGCCTCTAGATGGCGGGCCGGAACCGGACAGCGCCTCACATACGTGAACGGGTAGAACGCGCCATCGGCAGCCAGAAGACGCGCGAACGCGCAATGAACGATCGCGACGGCCTGTTCGACCGGCATCGCGACGAGCGGCAGCCCGCTCACGATCGCATCCGCGCGCGCCCCGCCGAAGAAATCCCCTGTCATGCCGAGCTGCGCCGCATCCATCCGCATGATCCGCAACGCGGGAAACCGATGTCGCAACGCGTCCGCGAAAGCGGGATCGGCTTCCACCAGCACGAGCTGGTCGCTCGCGACGCCGCGCGCGGACGTCATCGACCAGTGCCGTCCATTCGTGCGGGCCGCAGCCGGCCCAGCGGCGGTCGGCACGCTGGCTTCCGGCCACCGGTTGCCGAGCACGTCATGCAACAGGCCCACCGCGACGCTGCCGAACGCCGTGACGACGCTGGCTTCCGGCCGTGTCCGTGCGCCTTGCCCGCCCGATCCCGGTCTATGCTGTGCGATCGAAACCTTCAAACGAGGAGCAGCCGATGTCCGATGCAACGACCGGAACCGCGCGAGGCAGTGCGCACCCGCTCGACCGTGTGGTGTGGAATGCGCTGACGGGCCGGCAGCGCCGCTTTGCGGTCGGCCACGACGGTGCATGGCGGTTTCCGGCGGCGGTCGCGCCGTTTGCCGCGATCGAGGACACGAGCGCGGCATCCTTCGACGCGTTGGGCACCCTGATCGCCGCACACGGGCCGGCGGCACTGGTCACGCCGGACGCGATCGAGCCGCCGGCGGGATTGTCGGTGATCCGGCGCGCGAACCTGTTGCAGATGGTCTGGCAGCGGACGCTCGACCCGGCGCCTGAATCGGGTTACGTCACGCTCGCCGAATCCGATGTGCCGGACATGCTCGCGCTGACCACGGCCGCGCAGCCCGGCCCGTTCGGCCCGCGCACGTTCGAGCTCGGCCATTACATCGGCATTCGTAGCGACGGCCGACTGGCCGCGATGGCCGGCGAGCGGATGCAGGTCGACGGGTATACGGAAATCAGCGCCGTCTGCGTGGATGCCGCGTTCCGGCGGCAAGGGCTGGCAGCGCGGCTGATGCGGGCGTTGATTGCGGAGATCGATGCACGCGCGGATACGCCTTTCCTGCACGTCCTCACGTCGAACCAGGTGGCGATCGAGCGCTATCTCGCACTCGGTTTCGTCGTCCGCCGCGAGATGAACCTGCTGGTGCTGGGCGGCGAGCACGCATGACGACGCGGCCGGCACGCGGGTCGTGCCGGCCGCAGTGTGACCGGGTGTTTATTCGTCGGTCGACCGGATCAGGTTGCCGCGCAGCGTGACGATCGCCTTCTGCATCTTCGCGAATTCGTCCGGCTTCAACCCGGTGGCTTCGATGAGGTTCATGTCGAGCCCCTTCTCGCGCACGCGGCGGCCGCTTTTCGTCAGGCTGACGAGCACCTGGCGTTCGTCCGACGGATCGCGGTGCCGCTCCAGGTAGCCCATCGCCTCGAGCTTCTTCAGGATCGGCGTCAGCGTATTGGATTCGAGGAACAGCTTCTCGCCGAGCTGGCCGACCGTCTGGTTGTCCTGCTCCCACAGCGCAATGATCGTGATGTATTGCGTATACGTGAGGCCGAGCGATTCAAGGATCGGCTTGTACGCCTTGCCGAACGCGAGGTTCGTCGAGTAGATCGCAAAGCACAGGAACTCGGACAGCTTCGGTGCAGTGTCGGATGGGGCTTCGGTCGGTTTCATGAACGTCCTCCAGCGACGCGAACGGCCGCAGATGGACGCATTATATATCGCGTGCGATCTTATCGGAAGCATGATAATCGGTCTCGATGAACCGGCGCGCCGTCAGTTCGCCCTGCGGCGCTTGCCGGTCGGTGGACGGCTGACCGACAGCAGCGTGCATTGCACCGGATGCGCGATTTCGGTCGCGAGCCCGCCCGCGGCAAACAGCAGGACCATCAGCCAGCGTTTCATGCGTCCTCCACGACCGAGAGGCTCGCGCCGTCGGCGACCGTCGCGTCGAGCGCATACGGGTCGACGCCATCGAGGCAGCCGAGATTGACGCGCCAGCAGGCGGGATCCTTGCGCGTCTGATGGAACGGATAGATGCCGCAATGGCTGCAGAAATAGTGACGGGCCGTGCGCGTGTTGAACTGGTAGCACGTCAGCGCGCCCTCGCCTTCGACGATCTTCAGTTCGCTGGCGGCGAACATCGGGCTCATCAATGCGCCGCGCCGGCGGCACAGGCTGCAGTTGCAGCGCGTCGCCGGCGTAATGGCGGTTCGGACTTCGAATTTGACGGCCCCGCAATGGCAGGACCCTTTGAACCAGGTTGCAGACATGGTGCACTCCCGAAGAGGTCATGCCTGCTTTATAGCGGACGCCCGAACTTGCGTTGTATCGCGATGTATCCGCGGTTCGTGCAGATACAGAACATTGCAAATTGACGGTGGGCGGCGACGTATCGGCGCGGCGATCGGGGTGCGCTCACCGATCGCCGGCATGGGGCCGCGGCCCGTTGACCGCGATTCGTGCGATCAATCCAGCACGTGCTGCATCCGCTCGATCGTCGCCCGCGTTTCGCGTTCGAGCGCGGCGAACAGCTCGGCCGCCGGCAGCGGCCGCACGAGCGGCGCCGCCTGCCCGGCCCACTGCGCGCCGTAGCCGAATTCCCCCTTTGCCTTCGCGGCCGCGTGCAGCGCCTTGCCGGCGTCGTACGCGATCGGGTACGCGGGCGTGGCCGGC